>NZ_NEWJ01000074.1:0-13638 GCF_002135045.1 Halorubrum sp. SD683 | reverse complement strand
CCGGCTGCGGGTCGGCGAGCGAGGCCGCGTACCGGTCGCCGAGGTACCGTCCCGCCTCGACGTACGACTGGACCCGCTCGACGTCTCCGACCGCCTCTCCCGCGCGGATCGGGTTCGCCTCGTCGGCCGGACTCCCGCTGCCGACCAGCGTCCGGCGAAGCGCCTCGTCGTACCACCGCTCGATCGGGCCGTAGACCGCGGCGCCCGCCAGCGGGTCCGCGGCGGGACCGGGGAGCGCGTCCAGCGTCTCAGACGCGCGCTGACGCACCGCCCCGACGTCGGGCGCCACCGCTCCCGGATCGCCCTCGACGGTCACGCCCGCCCACGTGCCGACGGCGCTCGCGGCGTGATCGCGCGCCGTTGAGTACCGCTCAACCGCTTCCAGCGGAACGAGCGGCTCGTCGGGTCCCGGCAGCGCCTCGCGGGCCGCCGCCCGCTCCGCCTCGATGCGCCCGCGGAACCCGCCGTGCGGGAGCCGCTCCGCCGTCAGGGGGTCCGGGATCGGGCTGAGCAGGCGGTCGACGCGGTCCGCGAACGCGGCGGCGACCTCCGGCTCGAAGCCGACGGGGACGATCCGCGGCTGAGCCGGGACGGAATCGTCGAACTCGCGTGGAACGGCGTCGACGTCGAGCGACGTCGGGTCGTCCCAGAACCGCCGCTCGCTCCCTCGGCCCGAGCAGCCGGCGAGCGAGCCGAGCGCGGCGGCCCCGGCGGCGGCGAGCGCGCCGCGCCGGGTGAGCCCCCGCGGCATCAGAGCTCACCCCACTCGTCGGTCGCCGTGGCGTTCCCGGGGACGGTCGCGTTCCCGTCGATCACCGCGTACTCCGTGTCCGTAGTCCGACACGGCGACCTACCGCTGGAGCCGGACCCGGTGAGCCGGTCGTCGAGGACGACCGGAAGCCGGAAGAGGAGGGCGAGCGCGACCCGCGCGTCGGCCTCGCAGGCCTCGTCCGGCGGCCTGAGCTCGCGGCAGTACTCGAACTCCACGTGCCCGGGATCCCACGAGACGGACTCGATGTGGAGTCGTTCGCACGACTCGATGCCGGCGGGCGACACGTACACCGTCTCCGCGTCGTAGTCGGTCTCGTCGAGGAACGACCGGATCCGATCGCGGTCCGCCTCGGCGACGTCCTCGGCGACGAGCAGCTCGGCCGCCCGCTCGGCGCTCGTGACGAGCTCGCGGTCGATCGCGACGGGCTCTCCGGCGCCGTTGGTCGCGCTCCCGTCGAGGAGGACCGGGTCGCCGCTCGGGTTCCGCGGCTTCAGGACGGTCGGGTCCGTGTCCGTCCCGGAGACCTGCCGTCGGACCGACTCCGATCCTGTACCGTCCGCGCCGGAGCAGCCGGCGAGCGCGGCGATAGCGCCGATGGCGCCGCCGCGGAGGAGGGCTCGTCGGGTGGGGGACATAGGAGGCGATACCGTCGGTCCGGGTAAACCTCTTTTGGGGCCGGTCGTCGTCCGCGGTCACTCGAAGACGGCGTCGAACGCCGACGCGCCCAGCGGGTCGAAGGTGCCGGCGGCGACGTTCTCGCGGACGTGGTCGGGGTCGGTCGTGCCGACGAGCGACGAGGTGACGCCCGGTGCGCTCCGCGCGAAGTTGAGCGCGCGCTGGGCCGGCGTCTCCCCGGCGAGCGTCGCGTCGACGTCGGGCGGGACCGCGCCCTCGACCGCGAGGTCTCCCTGTCCGATGCTCGCGCTCGTCACCACAGAGAGCCCGGCCTCGTGGGCGAACGAGAGCGCCGAGACGGGCCCGTCCGCGTCACCCTCGGACGGCGCGCGGTGGTTCCGCCGGGTGAACGCGTCCGCCATCGCGACGTTGAAGGGGAGCTGGACCGCCGCGAGCCCGTGGTCGTCGTCGGGGCCGACCGCCTCGCCGGCGGCCTCGGCCCGCGAGAGCACCTCCGCGAGCGAGAGGTACCGGTCGCCGTCCTCCGCAACGCGGAACGCGTCCCACGTCGCGACGCCGTAAGCCCCGACGTCGCCCGCGGCGCGCCGGCGTTCGAGCGCCTCGAACGCGGCTTCGAGCGCGTCGTACACGTCGCCACGCGACCTGACAGCGAGCTGCGTCTCGGGGTTGTGGACGTAGAAGCAGTCGACCGCGTCGAGGCCGAGCCGGTCGAGCGAGCGGTCGAGCGACCACTCCAGGAAGTCGGGGGTCATCGCGTGCGCCCCGTTCGCGAGGTCGTCGGGGTCGACGATCCCCGGCTCGACGAAGCGCTCGCGGACGTACGCCCTCGGGTCGCTCGGTCGCTCGCCGTCGAACGGGAGGAAGCCGCCCTTCGTGGCGACGACCACCGACTCCCGGTCGAGGGGCGCGTCCCGGAGCGCCTCGCCGACGACGCGCTCGGCGCGGCCGTAGCGGTAGTTGGCCGCGGTGTCAACGTGGTTCACGCCGGACCGGAGCGCCAGCTCGATCGACTCGCGCGAGGCCTCGTCGACCGCGGGCGTCGGGTCGCCGAGGTACGTCCCGATCCCGACGCTGGAGACGACGCCGGGACCGAACCGCCGGAAGTAGGTGCGCCCGAAGGCGTCGCCGAACCGGTTCCGGTACCCCCAGAGGGCCTCGCGAGTCGCCATGTGTCCGGAGTTGTCGGCTCGCGGGTAAAAGTCGCGCGGGAGACCGCCGGTCGCGCTCACACCGCGTCAGGAACGGGCGTCTGTCAACGGGACGCGCGGAAGGTCCGCGTGGTGTCTCGCTTCCCGCGGGTGACGTCGACCTCGACGAGCCCGAGCGAGGTGAACACCTCGCCCCAGTCCCGGTAGAACAGCGGCGTCCCCTCGTCGACGTAGTTCACGTCCGGCGGAGCTGACGCCGACCCCTGCGTCGGGGCCTCGATCTCGGCCGTGATTAGAAGCTCGTCGGTGATCCGCGCTATCTCCTCGAAGGCCGGCTCGGCGTCCGGATGGAGGTGTTGGAGCGTCTCGACCGAGAACACCGCGTCGAACGCGCCGTCGTCAAACCCGCCGACCACGTCCTCTATCGCGCCGCAGTGAAAGGTCCCGTCGGCGGCGAGCTCGGGGTAGGCGTCCCGCATCTCGTCGAACGCCCCGGGGTTGATGTCGACGCCAGAGAGGTCCTCGAAGCCGTGGGTTGCGAGGTGGTCGAGGTGCCGGCCCGACCCGCACCCCAGCTCGAGGACGGCCGCGTCGCGGTCGAGGCGCGCGTCGAGGCCCTCACGGATCAGCTCGCTCGTCTTGTTCGGCCCGCGGTGGGCGTAGTACGCCGGCGAGTATTCGCCCGTCCGGTTCGTCCAGGAGTCTCGGACGGTGTTGATGTTCACGGATAACGATTCTGGCAGCGAGGCATAACGCCGTCGAACGGCGCGCGGTGTGCGCCGACGCCGCCGCGGCCCGCTCGGACGCGTCAGGCGCCGACGGCCCTCCGACGTTCGTACTCCGTACGCGGCCGTTATCGCGCGTTTAAACCCGTTGGTACGGTCGTAGCGGACTTCAAACGCCCGGCGGATTCCCGGTACAACGAAACGAGGGAACTACATATCAGTATCAATATTCCGAAAGAAATACAAAATATACACACAAACGAGTAAATATGCTCGACGGAAAGACCGCTATCGTCACCGGCGGCTCGGCCGGCATCGGGAAGGCCATCGCTGCGGAGTTCGTCGATCAAGGGGCGTCGGTCGTGATCGCGAACCGGACCGAGGAGGCGGGACGAGAGACCGCCGAGGAGCTCGGCTGTTCGTTCGTCCAGTGCGATGTCTCGTCGTACGAATCCGTCGAATCGCTGGTCGAACAGACGGTCGAGGAACACGGCGGGTTGGACATCCTCGTGAACAATGCCGGGATCGGGCTCACTGGAACGGTCGAGGAGACGTCGCTCGAGGACTGGCACAAGTTGTTAGAGGTCAATCTCAACGGCGTCATCTACGGGACGCGAGCAGCCATGCCGTACCTGCGCGAGTCCTCGGGGGCGGTCCTCAACGTCGCGTCGGTGTTCGGACTGGTCGGGGGACCGCAGACGGCCGCGTACGCGACCGCGAAGGGCGCTGTCGTCAACTTCACCCGAACGACGGCCGTCGATTACGCCGACGCCGGCGTCCGGGTGAACAGCATCTGTCCCGGCTTCGTCGAGACCGAGATGACTGCGTCAGAGCTTAACGACGACTCTTTCTACGAGTTCGTCCTCAGTCAGACGCCGATCGGCCGCATCGCCGAACCGGAAGAGATCGCAGAACCGGCGGCGTTCCTCGTCTCGGACAAGGCCTCGTACATCACCGGAGTCAACCTCTCGATCGACGGCGGGTGGACGACGCACTGACGCGCGGCCCCGTCGGCTTCGACCCCGGTCTGTCCAGTCATATTCGGCGTGACCCGAGCGACCTCGTAGTCGCTGATCCGTTTAAATACTAGTCTCTCACATGCTAGTCTATGACAGACATGGAATACGACTTCGTCGTCGTCGGGGCGGGCTCTGCGGGCTGCGTCCTCGCGAACCGACTCACCGCGGACCCGGACAGGAGCGTGCTGCTCCTCGAAGCGGGCACACCCGACGACGACCGGAACATGCGGATCCCGGCGGGCTTTCCGGAGCTGTTCGAGAGCGACGCGGACTGGGAGTACTACACCGAGCCGCAGGACGGCTGCGGCGGTCGACGGCTCTACTGGCCGCGCGGTAAGACGCTCGGCGGGTGCTCCCCCACGACCGCGATGATCTACATCCGCGGCCACCCGTCGGACTACGACGACTGGGCGGCCCTCGGCAACAACGGCTGGGGGTACGAGACCATGCTGGAGTACTTCAAGCGGGCGGAGACGTTCACGCCGTCGGGATCGCCCTACCACGGGTCCGCGGGGCCGCTCAACGTGACGGACCAGTCCTCGCCGCGACCGGTCTCCCAGGCGTTTGTCGACGCCGCCGCGCAGGCGGGCTACGACCGCACGGACGACTTCAACGGGGCGGCACAGGAGGGCGTGGGGATGTACCACGTCACGCAGAAGAACGGGGAACGCCACAGCGCCGCCGACGCGTACCTCAAGCCCGCCCTCGACCGACCGAACCTCACTGCCGAGACCGGCGCGCAGGTGACCGAGGTGACCATCGAGGACGGTCGCGCGACGGGAGTTCAGTACAGCCAGGACGATCAGAGCCGGTCCGCGGGGGCCGCCGAGGAGGTCCTCCTCAGCGCCGGCGCGGTCAACTCCCCGCAGCTCCTCATGCTCTCGGGCGTGGGCGACCCAGACCACCTCGCGGACCACGGCATCGATGTCGAGACGGCGTCGCCCGGCGTTGGTCGGAACCTCCAGGACCACCTGTTCGCGTTCACCGTCTACGAGACCGACGGCGACATCAGCACGCTCGACGACGCCGGCGGCCTGCTGGACGTCTTCAACTGGTTCCTCCGCAAGCGCGGGAAGCTGACCTCCAACGTCGCCGAGGCCGGCGGGTTCGTCCGCACCGACGGCGCCGATTCCCGGCCCGACCTCCAGTTCCACTTCGCTCCCTCGTACTTCATGGACCACGGCTTCGCGAACCCCGAGACCGGGCGGGGGCTGTCGATCGGCGCGACGCAGCTCCGGCCGGAGAGCCGCGGGCGCGTCACGCTTCGCTCCGCCGACCCGTTCGACGACCCTATCATCGACCCGAACTACCTCGACGCGGACGCGGACCTCGAAACGCTCGTGGACGGGGTCAAGCGCGCCCGCGAGATCGCCCGGCAGGACGCGCTCGCCGGGCACGTCGGGCGCGAGGTGTGGCCCGGCGAGGACGCCGAGACCGACGAGGCGATCGCCCGGCACGTCCGCGACACGTGCCACACCGTGTACCACCCCGTCGGCACGTGCGCGATGGGGGACGACGAGGCGGCGGTCGTGGACGAGGAGCTTCGGGTTCACGGCGTCGAGGCGCTCCGCGTCGTCGACGCGAGCGTGATGCCCACGCTCGTCGGCGGCAACACGAACGCCCCGACGATCGCCGTCGCCGAGCGGGCGGCGGACCTGATCCGCGACCGGCCGACGCCGAGCGCGACGGAGCCGGCCGCGGCCGCCGACGACTGACCTGGTTCGGGCCCGCGCCAGCGGCCGCTTCGTTCCGGACCGCGCCCCGCTGGCCGCTTCGTTCCGGACCGCGCCTCGCTGGCCGCTTCGCTCCGGACCGCGCCGCCGCCGCTCTCGTTCGGCGTCAGACGCACGCACGACGCCGACGCAACGACTATACGGATTCCTCGTGTCAGTTGCGTCAATGGACTCGCTCACCGACCACCTGGCGGACCTCGTCGCTGACGTCGACGCCGCGCTGCTGTTCTCTCCGACGAGCTCCTTCTACGAGCGGTTCGCGAACGGCGGGAGCGAGGTCGTCGTCGTCGCGCCCGACAACGACGTCGACGCTGAGACGTTCGTCGATCTCCCGCTCCCCTTCGACAACGTGAAAGACCGGATCCGGTTCGGCATCGAGGGCGCGATGGACGCGGACCTCGTCTCCGAGGGCGACGAGGTCGCGTGCGTCGCCTCCGTCTTCGAGGGCGGCTCGGACGCGGTCGTCCGGGTCACCGTCGACGAGAGTATCCACACCGGCATCTTCGACCTGTTCGCCAACTCCCGCGCCGAGCCGAGCGTGATCCGCGACGTGTTCGAGGTCGCGATCGAACTCGGTCAGAAGGGACAGAAGGGGAAGCCGGTGGGCGCGCTGTTCGTCGTCGGCGACGCGGGGAAGGTGATGAACAAGTCGCGGCCGCTGTCGTACAACCCATTCGAGAAGAGCCACGTCCACGTCGGCGACCCAATCGTGAACGTCATGCTCAAGGAGTTCTCGCGGCTGGACGGCGCGTTCGTCGTCTCCGACTCCGGGAAGATCGTCTCGGCGTACCGTTACCTCGAACCCGCCGCCGAGGGGGTCGACATCCCGAAGGGCCTCGGCGCGCGCCACATGTCCGGAGCCGCGATCACCCGCGACACCAACTCGACCGCGATCGTCCTCTCCGAGTCGGACGGGCTCGTCCGGGCGTTCAAGGCGGGCGAACTCGTCTTGGAGATCGATCCGGAGGAGTACTGACTCATGTCCGCGGTCCAGATCACCGTCCCAGAGTTCCTCCTGAACGTGCGGTACCGGATCTGGCTGGCGCTGGCGGTGCTCCTCTTCGGTCTCGCGCTGGCGTACCTCACCGGCGTGATCAACCGCCGGCTGCTCCGCCGGGCGGGCGTCCCCGAGGTGATCGAGGGGACCACCTTCGAGCGGACGGCCCGCGAGTTCGACACCTCGACGGTGCGGATCTTGGCGCAGCTGTCGAGCTACTTCATCGTCGCCGTCGCGGTCATCGTCGCCCTCACGGTCGCAGACGTGAACTACCTCGAACAGTTCTGGTCCGGCGTCGCCGCCTTCCTCCCGCGGCTGTTCGTCGCCGCCGTCGTCGTCATCGTCGGCGTCGTCGTCGGCGACAAGGCGGAGCTGCTCGTCGCCGAGCGCCTCCGGGGGATCAAGCTCCCCGAACTCGGCGTGCTCCCGACGGTCGTGAACTACAGCGTCGTCTACGTCGCCGCGCTCATCGCCCTCGGACAGGTGGGCGTTCAGACGCTCGCGCTCATCGTGCTGCTCGCGGCGTACGCGTTCGCAGTGGTGCTGTTCGCCGCGCTCGCGACGAAAGACCTCGTCGCGTCGGCCGCCGCCGGCGTCTTTCTCCTGCTCCGACAGCCGTACGGCATCGGCGACGAGGTCCGCGTCGCCGGCGAGCGCGGCGTCGTTCAGGAGGTCGACCTCTTCGTCACCCACATCGAGACCGACGGCGAGGAGCACGTCCTCCCGAACCACGTCGTGTTCCGCGAGGGGATCGTGCTGATCCGGGAGTAACCCCCGATCCGACCACGTTGCGGCCGACGCCGACTCCGTTACCGATTCTCACGCTGTGAAAGTCGTTGTCACCCTATAACACGACCCGACGCCAACGTTGATACATGACCTCCGATACCGCGAGCGCCGCTTGCGACGGCTGGGACGGGAGCGAGTGCGAGGGGACGCCGCACTGCCCGCCGCGGTGTCCGCGCTTCGTCGACAAGGAGGGCGCGCGCTGGACGATCCGGCCCGCGACCGACGCGGACGAGCCGTTCCTCGCAGAGATGTACGAGCGGTTCGGCCGCCCCCACCGCGCGCAGGGGCTCCCGCCGGTGAGCCGGCGCCGGCGCGTCGACTGGATCCGATCCATGCTGTCGGAGGGGAACAACGTCGTCGCCGAGCGGGACGGCGAACTGTTCGGCCACGCGATGTACACCCCGACCGACGCCGACACCCCCGAACTCGCCGTCTTCGTCCACCCGGACGCGCAGGACCGCGGCGTCGGGACGGAGCTGTGCCGTCACGTGATCGCCAACGCCGCGGCCGCCGGCCGCGACGGGATCGAACTCCACGTCGAGACCGGGAACCGCCCCGCGCGGAGCGTCTACCGGACGGTCGGCTTCGAAGTCGTCGAGCGGCGCGGCGACCTCCGGATGCGGGTCGACCTCGACCAGCCGATCGCGACCGAGGTCCGCTGGCCGCCGCTCGCCCGCGAGGGCCCCGCGGAGCCGGCGGTCGACCTCTCACCGACCGACGGCGGGCCCGAGCGATCGCCCGCGGACGACTGAGCGGCACGGCGCTCCCGCGGGCGACTGGCCGCCACAGCGTTCCCGCAACCGCCTGGTCGACACCGCACTCTCCTCGGTGCCACCGCAACCGTTAGGCCCCGCCGACCCGAGGGTATCGTAACCGTGGACGACGCCATCGAGTGGCTGCGAGACCGCCCCTTCTACGAGGGACAGATCGCCGACCAACGGCGGCTCCCGGCGCGCGAGCCGGAGTTCGCCGATGTCGACCTCGAACCGCGGCTCGCCGACGCGCTCGCGGACCGCGGGATCGAGCGGCTCTACAGGCATCAGGCCGACGCCATCGGCGCGGTCCGCGACGGCGACGACGTCGTGCTCGCGACCGAGACGGCCAGCGGCAAGTCGCTCGCGTACACCGTCCCGGCGTTCGAGGCCGCGATGGACCACGGCGGGCGCACGCTGTACATCGGCCCGCAGAACGCGCTGATAGCCGACCAGGAGGAGTCGCTGTCCGAGCTCGCGGCCGACCTCGGCTTCGGCAGCCGCGTGTCGGTCGACTCGTACACCGGGCGGCTCTCGCGGGCGGAGAAGCGCGACGTGCGCGACCGCCGCCCAACCGTCCTCCTCTCGAACCCGGACATGCTCCACTACGCGCTGCTCCCGTACGCGGGGCGCCTGTGGGACTGGTTCTTCTCCTCGCTGGAGCACGTCGTAATCGACGAGGTCCACAGCTACCGCGGCGTGTTCGGCTCGCAGGTCGCGCTGACCCTCCGCCGGCTCGCGCGGATCTGCGAGCGATTCGGCTCCGCGCCGCAGTTCGTCTGCTGCTCGGCGACGATCAACAACCCCGTCGACCACGTCGCGACCGTTACCGGCCGCGACCCCGACGGGATCGCCCTCGTCGACGAGGACACCTCGGGGCGCGGGCCGCGCAACTGGGTGCTGTGGAACCCGCCCGAGTACGACGACGACTGGCAGGAGCGCGGCAGCGGCCGCCGGAAGTCGAGCCACACGGAGAGCAAGCGCCTCTTCGTCGACCTCGTCACGGCGGGCCAGCAGACGCTCGCGTTCACCCGCGCCCGCCAGACCGCCGAGCAGTACGCGACCGACAGCGCGAGCGACCTCCGCGAGCGGGGGGAGCGCGACCTCGCAGGGAAGGTTGGCGCGTACCAGGCGGCGCTCACCGACGACCGACGCCGCGAGATCGAGGCCGACCTCCACGCGGGCGACCTCCGCGGCGTCTGGTCGACGAGCGCCCTCGAACTCGGCGTCGACGTGGGCGGGCTCGACGCCGTGGTGCTGGACGGCTACCCCGGCACGCGGATGTCCGCGCACCAGCGCGCGGGGCGGGCCGGTCGCGGCGACGACCCGGCCACGGTCGTCATGGTCGGGGGCGAGGACCAGCTCGACCAGTACCTGATGCGCAACCCGAGCGACTTCTTCGACGCGCCGCCGGAGGACGCGATCTGCGACCCGGAGAACGGGCAGCTCATGCCCGGCCACGTCGCCTGCGCGGCCGACGAGAACTGGCTCTCTCCAGACGACGAGCGCTTCTTCGGCGACACGTTCCCGGGCGTCGTCGCCGGCCTGACCGAGGCGGGCGCCCTCGAACGGCGCGAGGCCGCGAAGGGCACGCGCTGGGTCCACGCCGGCGACGGAAGCCCCCAGCAGTCCGTGAACCTCCGCACGGCCGAGGAGCGCGAGATATCGCTGATCGAGCGGTCGAGCGGCGAGACGGTCGCGACGCTCTCCTTCGCGGACGCGCTCCGCGACGCCCACCCGGGCGCGATCTACCACCAGCAGGGCCGCACCTACGAGGTGGTCGAGTTGGACCTCGACCGCGACGTGGCCGAGCTCCAGCAGTCGTGGGCGGACTACTACACGCAGGTGCGCTCCGACAAGGACATCGTCGTGAACGAGGACCTCGACGAGCGGGCGCTCTCGGCGCGCCCCGACGTGCCCGTCCGGTTCGCGGACGTCACGGTGACCGAGCAGATCACGGGGTTCGTGCGGAAAGACGCGGCGACCGGGGAGTCGCTCGGCGAGTCGACGCTCGACCTCCCGGAGACGACGCTACGGACGAAGTCGTTGTACTTCCCCGTGCCCGCGGACGTCGAGCGCGAGATGCGGCGACTCGGCGACGCGCTCGACGATGGGGACGCCGGAGATCCCGAGGTCAGCGCCGACGGAGGTGCGCCCGATTCGGGCGTCGATGTCGACGGCGAGCCGATCCCGGGCGGCGAGTACGCGTTCAACGGCGGGATCCACGCCGCCGAACACGGGATCATCTCGCTGTTCCCTTTCCACCTGCTGTGCGACCGGGCCGACGTGGGAGGGATCTCGACGCCCCACCACCCGCACACTGAGGGACCGGCGGTGTTCGTCTACGACGGCTACCCCGGCGGCGTCGGACTCACGCGCCGCGGCCACCGGCGGATCGAGGAGCTGATGACCCGAACCGCGCGGCTGATCGACACCTGCGGCTGCGAGGGTGGCTGCCCCGCCTGCGTCCAGTCGCCCCACTGCGGGAACGGGAACGACCCGCTGGCGAAAGCGCCGGCCGTGCGACTGCTCGAATCGCTCACGGGGGCCGACGCGGACGCCCGATAGGACCTGCTCGGAGCCAGTCAAGCCTCCGCCGGTCCCGGTGGTTTCACGGTGGACGCGTCCGTGCGGATCCCATGGAGCTGTTCTGGCACCGACGGGACCTCAGAGTCGCGGACAACGTCGGCTTAGCGGCCGCCGCGGGGGCCGGCGACGGAGACACGAGCGAAGACGCCGACCAGGGGCCCGCCGCGCCCGTCTTCGTCTTCGACCCCGACGTGCTCGACCACGCGAGCGACGTGCGGGTCCGCCGCCTGCTCGACGGGCTCGCGGCGCTCCGCGAGGCGTACCGCGAGCGCGGGAGCGACCTGATCGTCGCGCACGGGGACCCTGAAGCGCTGCTCCCGCGCCTCGCCGAGGCGCTCGGCGCCGAGCGCGTCGTCTGGAACCGCGACTACTCGGGGCTCGCCCGCGAGCGCGACGCCGGGGTTCGACGCGCGCTCGACGCGGCCGGCGTCGCGCGAGAGGCCCACCACGACGCGGTCCTCCACGACCCCGACGCGATCCGGACGAACGCCGGGGACCCGTACTCCGTGTACAGCTACTACTGGAAGAAGTGGACCGACCGCGCGAAGGACGACCCCCTTTCCGCGCCGACCGGCGCTGCGCTCGCCGCCGCCGACCGACTGACGGACGCGGTCGACGCTATCGACGGGACCGACGCGGGCGACGCGACGGTGGCCGACGCCGGCGTCGACGCGCTCCCCGTCGCCACGGTGGGCGACCTCCCGACGCCCGCCGACCTCGGCTTCGCCGAGCCGGACGCCGATGTCGGGCCGGCGGGGACCGCTGCCGCGCGCGAGCGCCTCTCCGACTTCCTCGACGAGGCGGTGTTCGCCTACGAGGCCGAGCGCGACTACCCCGCCGAGGACGCGACCTCGCGGCTGTCGACCTTCCTCAAGTACGGGGAGATCGGCGTCCGCGAGGCGTACGCGGCGACCGAGGAGGCGATGGCCGAGGCGGCGTCGGACGCGCGGCCCGACGACGCCCCCGAGCAGGTCGAGGAGTTCCAACAGCAGCTGGCGTGGCGGGAGTTCTACACGCAGGTCCTCTTCCACAACCCCGAGGTGGTGACGGCGAACTACAAGGAGTACGAGGAGGGGATCGACTGGCGCGACGACCCCGACGAGATCGCGGCGTGGAAGCGCGGCGAGACGGGATATCCCATCGTCGACGCCGGGATGCGCCAGCTGCGCGAGGAGGCGTTCATGCACAACCGCGTGCGGATGATCGTCGCCTCCTTCCTCACGAAGGACCTGCTCGCGGACTGGCGGCACGGCTACGACCACTTCCGCGAGCGGCTGGCCGACCACGACACCGCGAACGACAACGGCGGCTGGCAGTGGGCAGCCTCGACGGGGACCGACGCGCAGCCGTACTTCCGCATCTTCAACCCCATGACGCAGGGCGAGCGATACGACCCCGACGCGGAGTACATCACGGCGTACGTCCCCGAACTGCGCGGCGTCGAGCCCGACCTCATCCACGAGTGGCACGAGCTGTCGCCGACACAGCGCGCGAACGCGGCCCCGGCGTATCCCGCGCCGATCGTCGACCACTCGGAGCGCCGCGAGGAGGCCCTCGCCATGTACAAGCGGGCCCGCGGCGAGGACCCGGAGGAGGACTGACTCCCGCCGTCCGAGAGCGTGCCAACAGTTAACAAAGGCGGACAACCGTTAGGTGAAACGGGCGCGACCCGGCCGTATGGTCGACGTCGTCCTCACGAAACAGCGGATCGAGTCCGGAGCGACCGAGCGGCTCGAAGCGTGGGCGCGAGAGATTCGGGATCGAGAGTCCGAGGCGGTTGAAACCCTGCGCAACGAAGGGATGTACTCCGAGACCGCGTTCGTCGAGCACGCCGACGGCGGGGACTACCTCGTTTACTATATGAAAGCCGAGGACATCGACGCAGTCTACGAGGCGTACGAGGAGTCGTCCCACGACATCGACGAGGAGCACGAGCGCGTGCTGAGCGAGGTCCTCGAAACCGGCGAGAACGTTGGCGAGTACGACCTCCTCTATCACCTCGAAAACCCCGACCGCTAACGCCCGGGAACCGGTTCCGCCGCGCGGTCACTCGGTCGTCGCCTCGGAGACCGCGCTCACCAGCTCGTTCACCGGGAAGGACTCGTCGTAGTCGAACGACGCGAACACCGCGTCGTATCGGTTCGACGGGAAGAGGAACACCACCAGGTCGTCGAAGAACAGCGTCTGCGCAGCGTACCGACTCTTCCCCACGAGGCGCTTGAAGTCGTCGCCCGTGATCTGGTTCGACATCACCAGCTGGTACGCCTCGTCGAGGTCGGCGTCCGAGTAGCGGTCCTCCACGTCCTCGCGGACGTGTTCGACCTCGAACGACACGCTCCGGAGGTCGGCGACGACCCGGGGCGCGGGCCCGTCGAACGCGAGGATCGCGTCGGCGATCGGTGACATGTCACTTTCATTCATTCCGCGGGCTCATAAATCACCGCGACAGACTCCGCCAGCGCCGGTTCTGCCCCGCCC
>NZ_NEWJ01000073.1:0-14126 GCF_002135045.1 Halorubrum sp. SD683 | reverse complement strand
TGGGATCGTCTCAATGAATGGTTCAAGCACCGCCTCATACCAGATCTTTCGACGCTGAAACGGCAGATTCAACGAGGACTGCCGACGATCACGGAACCGATCATCTGGAACTATCTCTGCCCTTGAGAACGGTAGAAATTAACGCACGACGGTATGAGGCATAGAGCTGGCTTCACTTCCCTTCGAAATTATTCCATCTCCATCAGACAACTCCGTGAGAAAGGCCATAAGAAGGCCGAGGAAAAACTTCACTCCTCATAGGCCCCATTCCCCTCGGAAGTAGTCAGCGTCGTACTTCGAAGTTGTACGAGGCTGTATCGGATACTGTGATAGCCCGTCAATGATTTCCATCGCCTCAATGAATTTCTTTTCCGACTTGGGGCTACCATTCTCAAGCAGCGGGAGAACTTCATCGAGATAATATTCCGCTCGATCTCGCTGCTGTATGAAACCATCAAGCAGAGGCTCAATGAACGTTCGAATATCTTCTGGATTCTGTATTTCGAGACGGTTTGAACGATCTAACTCTTTTATTCGGTAGCTGGCCGTAGTGTCTTCAAGATACTCATCAACCATTCCGAAAATTGACTCAACGCTTTTCGGTCGGGCGAAGTAGAACCTTGGAAACAGTTTATATCCTAAATCAATTCGATCATCTTTCTGGACTTTGACCGTCAATGTAGCTGACGTATCAACAGTTCCAGCAAGATACCACAACCAATGTTCTTCCATATGACACCATCTTGTTCTACCGTGTTAATCTTGGCACAACGTCTGCTCTTAATATCTTAGAACACGCTCCAGAATGATACGGTAGTGTCAAGTTGGTAGTGTAAGCGCTCGCGGCAGTCACTTGCTTTTGTCACGCGGATCTATAGCATACAGTTGATATCTAATCGTGAGGGGAACCTGCTAATTGAGTGGCTTATTTGTCTCTACAAGAAGCAGTACATTGAGGGGGAGAGATTCTTCCGCGCTCAATGAATTACAATATTGAATCAATAAACCAGCGGAGTATCACATTCCATGTTCGGGAGTCTCCGCAGGAGACTAATCCCGCCCCTCAAAGTATTCCAACTCCCCGAAGGATTGTTCAGGCAGGTCATTGGGTGATCCACATAATAGTCTTTAATATGAGATACCCAACGACCTCATGATTTGAACACGACGAAACTCTCGAAGTTCCCACCACACCATCCCCACTTAGTCGCTCCCTGATATCCAGTTCCTACAGACTTCGTGACGTTGTTCTGCTCTTCCATTTCTTTGAGCCAGCCGATAACGTAGGACTTGTCGCTACTTGTTTCAGTGGCGATGAGCTTCGCAGTACATCCCGATGGGTTCTCCTCCAGTATCCGTACGAACTCTGTCTGCTTGTCAGTAGCTGTGCGATACTCTGTTCCGATCTTCTGGTCAACGAGCATCCGCGGAAGTGCGTCCGACCAAACATACACAGTAGCTCCAGAGTCAGGATCGTCTGGATTCCGTGCGTATCTCCCCGCAGCTTGTGCGAGATTATTCTCCCGGACTGACGCCAGTATCTCTTTTGCTACCTCTGCGTCTGGGCCAACGAAACCTCGACCGGTGGCTCGTATTCGTTCTCCAGATTCCGTTACCATTCGTTTTGGTTTGGCGACCATCTCGCGGAGGGCAAGCAAATCAAGAATATTCTCGTCGCCGGGATCGATACACCCAACGAGCAATCCGATTTTCTCGTTCGAGAAATCGTTTCGACTCTTTTGTTCACCGTAGTGCATCGCCTTCGGCTTCTCGATACCTGCGTCAGCCATCATCTGTCGAACGTCCTGCTCAACACTACTCGGAGAGATACACGAACGGAAAGAATCGCAGTGTAGTTGCCGGATTTTCTGAACGACCGCTTTTGCTCGTGTTTCGCCGGCACCCTCTCCCCAGCCCTGCGTATATGAACGAGTCGCCTCTCCGAGTTGCTTGATTTCCAGCCCCCTTTCGTTTCTTCGCCACCATTTACGTTCAGCGGGAGTCAACACATTCTCCCGCGAAAGGTCGTCGACCGTGTTGATTCGCCACCGAGTTTCCGACGGAAACGCATCGAGACCGATTATACAGCGGGCTTGTGAGAGGTCTGGGGTATGCTGGATGTGTCGAATATCACCGCTCAGACCATCCATCACAACCTCAATTCGACCGTCTCGTCCGTGGTAGCGTCCTGCGCAGACTTCCTTCGAATCGAGGATAGCACGTCCGATAGCCGGAGCCAATCGATGCGTTTCCCCTCGTCCGAATAGCCACTCCTCATCAACCTTGTCTTCAAAGTGCGCCCTAAGTTCTGCTTGCAACTCAGGCCGGTCACGAACAGCAGCAGACTTGAGATCGATCATCGCGCGGGGTACGTCGGAACGATGATCAAGTAGGTTAGTTGTCGCCCTCTGGAATTGTATCCGCTCTTGATCCGAGAACGTGAGTCCGTACTCCGGACGTTCGTCAAAGATCACATTCGCTCCCTCAATGAGGTCGTCAACATGAGCGAAATTCGCCGTTGTATGTAGTACGTCGTAATTTGGTCCATCATCGCTGTCTGAAATATCCCACCACTGAGTGACAGCGTCGCAATACTTCCCACAGGGTAGATCACAGTAGTTCGACAGCTGGCGGTGTGCCTTCTGAAATGTGACATTGCGCACATCACACATCCAGTCGAACCACTCTGAAGGTGTGTGGCCATTTGGAGCGGTTAGTTCGTCGTCGTAGTCTCCTGCGGCTACACGGCACGCGTCAGTTCGACCACGTAGCACGCGACACTCCACACCGGTTTCCACTCTACTTTCTTCGACAGCGCCTTTCCGCGCTTCAGTTGTCTGGTGGATATGGATGACCGGCTCACCGCCAGTGATCTCGGGATAGTCTCGCCATCGTGTCGTTGCGACTTGATAGGTCTTACCGAGCGAAGTGGGCGCGTCGATGAGCGTATTCTCTCCGGCTTGAATCGCCGAGAATAGTCTCTCTTCGAGACGATCGCGTGCTTCGTCGGTAGTTACCCTGTTCGGAAAATCAGTCGATTCATCAAAGCCGTCGCTGTTCGAGATTGAATCTGTAGTCATATTTCGAGTTGCGGTAGAAGTTTCTCTGCGGTTCGTTCTACTCTCGCCTCAATGCGTTCGAACCAGCCGAAGGAAACACGGCGGTTGTAACTGGCTGGGTGGAGAGTTCCGCGAGAATTTGCCTTCACTTAGTGAACAACGTCCAGATTGAAATAGATACCGAAAGATACAGACTGTGCCGACATTCCAGCAAATAAAATAGGAAATTGATGGCAGTCTTGGGCGCTCAAACCCTGGAGTTGCGGGTGAGATTTGGTTGAAGAAACGAACTACTTCGTCCCGAACTCCTCTCCTCGTAGTCTTTGTTGAGAGCCTCACCATTTGGCGGCCCCATACGCGCACTCAATGCTATCGTATCCGGTGATGGATGAGCTGACTGAACTCGGCTAAGACGTAACTCCGGTATAGCATCGGGCCGCACCACATACGAAACGAACTGACGGCGATTATCGGGATGTTCCCGAACCTTCTAATGGCTCTAATCCGTAGATGTAGACAGTTCAGCCGCTGACAGTCTGACTCGGTATCCGTCGTTGAGAAAGCGGGCCGGGCGCGATTTGAACACGCGACCGACGGATTAAGAGTCCGTCGCTCTCCCTAACTGAGCTACCGGCCCTCACAAGTTTGTACCCGGGTCACGGTAAAAGGCCTTTTCATTCGACCCCGTCGGCGCTCGGCGGACGCCGGTACAATCGCACGAAAGCGACGGTATCGCGTTCGGACCCGAACGCGTCTCTCGGGAGCGAAGCCGCCGGACTCGGCGACCTCGTGGCCGGGGGACGACGCCGAGAGCGCACTCGTTAAGTGTCGTGCCGCGGAAATCCCTCCAATGAGTAGTGGGGCATCCGCATCCGCGCGGACCCGGTACGCCATCCTCGGCTGTGGAAGCGTCGGTCACGCCGTCGCGGAGGAACTGACCGAGCGCGGGAAGGACGTCCTCATCCTCGACCGCGACGAGAGCCGCGTCGAGGCGCTCCGCGACCAGGACCTCAACGCGCGCGTCCAGGACATCGCCGAGCCGGACGTCGTGGACGAGCTCGCCGACCGCGACATCGTGTTGATCCTCGCCAGCGACGTGGAAGCGAACAAGGCCGCCGTCTCGGCGGTCAGAGAGACCGGCGGCGACCATTACCTCGTGGCCCGGGCCTCCGACCCCGTCAGCGAGGACGAGCTGCGCGAGCGCGGCGCGGACGTGGTGATCAACCCCTCGACGGTGATCGCCGACAGTGCCCTCCAGTCGTTGGAGACCGGCGAGCTGGAGTACATGGCCCGCCAGCTGGCGGAGATCATCGAAGACGGCGGCGACCGGATGGCCATCCTCACGCACGACAACCCCGAGCCGGACTCGATCGCGTCCGCGACCGCGCTCCAGGCGATCGCGGAGGCGTTCGGCGTCGACGCCGACATCATCTACTCCGGCGACGTGGGCCACCAAGAGAACCGGGCGTTCGTCAACCTCCTCGGGATCGACCTGCTCGCCCGCGGCGAGGCCTCGCCGCTCTCCGAGTACGAGACGATCGCGGCCGTCGACCTCGCGAAGGCCGCCGCCGAGGACCTCGATCTCGACGTGTCGGTCGACATCTACCTCGACCACTTGGAGGCCGAGGTGCCGTTCGACGCCCGTTTCGTCGACGTGCGGACCAACGTCTCTTCGACGTCGACGATCCTCACGAAGTACCTCCAAGAGTTCGACCAGTCCCCCTCGGAGGCGGTCGCGACCGCGCTCCTCTACGGTATCCGCGCCGAGACGCTGGATTTCAAGCGGGACACGACGCCCGCCGACCTGACCGCGGCGGCGTACCTCCACCCGTTCGCGAACCACGACACGCTCGAACAGGTGGAGTCACCGTCGATGAGTCCGGAGACGCTGGACGTGCTCGCGGAGGCGATCCAGAACCGCGAGGTCCAGGGGAGCCACCTCTTCTCGACGGCCGGGTTCATCCGTGACCGCGAGGCGCTCGCGCAGGCCGCGCAACACCTCCTCAACCTAGAGGGGATCACGACGACGGCCGTGTTGGGCATCGCGGACGAGAAGATCTACCTCGCGGCGCGTTCGAAGGACATCCGGCTGAACATCGGCAACGTGCTCGACGAGGCGTTCTCGGAGATGGGCGACGCCGCCGGCCACTCCACGCAGGGGTCGCTCGAGATCCCGCTCGGGATCTTCACCGGCATCGAGGCGAGCGGCGACAAGCGCGACACGCTCCTCCACCTCACCGAGGAGGCGGTCCGGCGGAAACTGTTCGACGCGCTCGGCGTCGAGGGCGGGAGCGGCGACTCCTCGAACGGGTCCTGAGCCGCTCCGACCGCCGCCGCTCGGCGCGGTCGTTTTCCGGCTCGGGGACGTACCTCCGACCACCGCGCCGCATGTACGTTCCCGAGGATCCGCCGGCGAACTGTCCCGCCTGCGGCGACCCGTACGACTCGGTCTCCCGACACACCGGCGGGTTCGTGGCGAACCTGCTCGACAACGAGCGCTACCAACGGGTGTGTTTCTACCCCGCGACCGACGGCAGCGACCCCGCGTTCGACTGCTATCACCACACGCACGCGCAGGCCGGCGTCGACGACTGAGACGGCGGTCGCCCCGAAGCGGTCAGAACTCGTCGCCCTTGGTGATGGAGGTGTGCGAGCCGATCAGCGCGCCAGAGAGGTCGACTCCCTCCAGGGTGGCGCCCGTGTCGATCACGGAGTTGCGGACCTCGGAGTCGGTGATCGTCGCGTCCCCGAAGACGACGGCGCGGTCGAGCGTCGAGTCGGTCACCGTCGCGCCGCCCATCACGTGGACCACGTCGCCCAGGTCGCTCCCCTCGACGGTCGCGTCGTCGTCGACGAGCGTCCCGCCGTCGAGCGCGTACTCGACCGCGTCGAGGTAGCTGTCGGCGGTGCCGATGTCGAACCACGCGCCGTCGAAGGTGTACGCGTTGACCGCCCCGCGCTCTTGGAGCCACTGGAGGAACCAGCCGGGCTCGTCAGGGTTCTCACCGTCTTCGAGGTAGGTGGTGAGCTTCGGGAGCGTCTCGGCGGGGAATGCGTAGCAGGCGATGGAGACGAGCGTCGACTCCGGGTCGTCGGGCTTTTCCTGGAAGTCGACCACCTCGTCGCCGTCCAGCTGGACGAGGCCGTACGACTTCGCGCGCTCGCGGTCGCCCACGTCGTAGGCCGCCAGCGTCGGCGTTCCCTTGTCCTCGAAGAAGTCGGCGAAGTCGCCCAGATCGAAGCTGATCATGTTGTCGCCGGCGACGACGATCAGATCGTCGTCGACCGACTCCCGCTCGACGAGCTGTTCGAGCGCTCCCACGACGCCGAACTTCTCGTCTTCCTCGACCGTCTCCTCGACCGAGAGCGTCGGCTTCTCGAAGGGGCTGTCGTCGAGGTACTCCGCGAAGGTGTCGGCGAAGCGCTCGTTCGTCGAGACGAACACCTCGTCGACCCGGTCGTCGGCCTCCAAGTCCTCGAATATCTCGTCGATGACGGTGTTTTCCCCAACCGGGAGGAACATTTTCGGCCGGTGTTCGGTGATCGGCCAGAGCCTGGTCGCGTAGCCACCCGCGAGTACGACGGCTTTCATACTCCCCCGGTCTCACTCCGGTGACATACCTCTTGTGCCCGTGTCGGCGTCGGACGCCGACCGGGCGGTTTTACTCGCCCGTGTCGAACGTCGGGTATGGAGACGACTCGCCAGCGGATCGCCGACGCCCTCCGCGAGGAACCGCGGACCGCGAGCGACCTCGCGGCGACGCTGTCGCTGCCGACGCCGACGGTGTACGAACACCTCGAACACGTCTCGCGGTCCGTTACCGACGAGAGCGGATCCGAAGAAAGGGACGGCGGGGCCGACGAGGAGTTCCTCGTCGCGCCGCCGACCTGTCGCGAGTGCGGGTTCGACGGCTTCGACGATCCGGTCAACGAGCCGTCACGGTGTCCCGAGTGTAAGAGCGAACGGATCGAAGAGCCTGCGTTCGTGATCCGCTGAGCGGTCGCCCGGCGACTCACCGCTCCGCGACGACCGCGTCGCAGCGAACGCCACCCGGGATCCGCCGCATGAAGAGGTCGATCCCGTACATCGCGTCGCCGGCGAGGCCGACGTCGAACGGTAGTTCGGCGACGCAGCACTCCTCGGCGGACTCGGACCGCGGGTCGCGGACGAGCACTCGGAAGCCGTCGGCCGTCGTTCGCGCGTCGACTGCGACCGCGTCGACCGCCTCGTCGAGCGCGGCTTGGAGGATATTCCGGACGGCGGGGACGACGGTCCCGCGGTCGCGGTCGATGGACCCGTCCGGGTCCACCGTCACGGTCGCCGTCGCCGAGAGGCCGGCCTGTGACACCGCTTCGCCGACGGCGTCGGAGAGCTGTACGGGGCGGGTCGGATCGGGGGTAGTCGGCGACGAGTCGCCGGTGTCGAGCGCTCCGAGGACCTCGGCGAGGTGCGTGTTCGCGGTCGACAGGAGCGGCGCGTCCAGTTCCGACGGCGGGCGCGAGAGGATCCGGCTCGCGGCCTCGATGCGGCCGCGGACCGCCTGCGAGGCCGCCGCCTCGTCCGCGCCGGTCGGTTGGATGAGCCCGAGGATCGCGGGCTCGCCCCGGTAGGTGACGCGGCTCCCGACCACCGTCGCCTGAAACGTGGAGCCGTCCGCCGCCAGGAGGTCGATCGTGTATCTGACGCGGTCGTCGTCGCCGGACTCTCGCCGTCGGATCGCCCGGACCACTCGGTCCCGATCGTGCGGGGCGACGATCGACGACACCGGCTCGCCCACGAGTTCGTCGCGCCGCATCCCGAGCATCTCGGCGAGGCGGCGGTTCGCCAGCTCGAAGCTCCGGTCCTGTGACAGCCCCGCGCCGATCAGCCGCTGTTCGAACAGCTGCGAGTACCAGTCCTCGACGCGCTCGCGGTCCCGTCGTTCCCTGAGCCGCGTGACGCACGTTCGGATCCGGTTCGCCAAGAGCTCGTACTGCTCTTGGCCGCCGCTCTTCTGGAGGTAGTCGGAGACGCCGGACGAGATCGCCTCGCTCGCGATGGCCTCGCTGCCGCGCCCGGTGAACAGGATGAACGGCTTCGACGGGTAGCGCTCGCGCACGGCGTCGAGCAGTTCGAGGCCGTCGACGTCTGGCATGTCGTAGTCACTGACCACGCAGTCGAACGTCGACTCGTCGAGCCGGTCCAGCGCCGCCTCGGCGGAGGTGACGCCGACGGCCCTGATGTCGTCGTGCTGTTGGTCCAAGACGTCCGCGGTGAGCGTCGCGAACCCCGGCTCGTCGTCCACGCAGAGGACGCGTATCGGCGGCCGGTCGGCCATAGACATGCGTTCAGACGAGACGCGATCCCATAATAACTGTTGTATATAATATCGGATACTTTTGCCGCGAAACTGAGGACATCGCTTATTCGTTCGCTCGGGCAGGTTGGTAGCGTGATCGGTTCCTCGGAGGCGCACAGCGAGGCCGACGCGTCGAACGCCGAGTCGTTCTACGCGGCCGACCGCCGGATCGGGGGCGTGTTCGGTGCAATGTCGTTGACCGCGACGCAGGTCAGCGCGGGGACGCTTATCGGCACGATCGGGATCCACTACGCCGTGGGCGTGAGCTTCGGCCTGGTGTGGCTCGGCATTTGGGCCGGCTGGGTCGCGTCGCTGCTGTTCGTAGGGCCGCACCTGCGCGCCCGCGGCGGGATCACCGTCTCGGAGTTCCTCTCGGCGCGCTTCGACGGCGACAACGAGGTGGTCGGCGGGACGACCGCGGCCCTCGTCAGCGTCATCTACCTCGTGTACACGACCGCCCAGTACGTCGCCGGGGCGGTCATCCTCGACGCCGTCTTCGGAGTGCCGCGGGTCCTCGGCATCGCGGCGTTCGCCGCGGTCGCGCTCTCGTACACGCTCGTCGGTGGGATGCGGCTGAGCATCTATTCGGACGCGGTTCAGGTCACGGCCCTCCTCCTCGGCGTCGCGGCGGCGGCCGTCGTCGGAGTCGCCGAGACTGGGGGCGCGAGGGCGCTCATCGACGCGGCTGCGGCTATCGACCCGACGTTGTTGTCGGGCACCTCGGCGCCAGCGCTCACGACCGGGCTGGCGCTGTCGTTCGGGTTCGGTATCGCGGTGGCCCCGTACGAACTCTCGCGGGTCTACGCCATGCGAGACCCGGAGACGGTCAAGCGGGCGATCCCGATCTCCATCGCGATCCAGGCCGTCATCGCCGTGTGTATCCTGACGCTGGGGCTGCTCGCGCGCGTCCGGTTCCCCGGCCTGGCCGACCCGGACGCGTCCGTCGTCCGGCTCGCGCTCGACCTGTTCGGTCCCGCGGTGGGGCTGCTGCTGCTCGGTGCGGTCGTCGCGGCGGTGCTCAGCACCGTCGACTCGGTGCTGCTGGTCACGTCGGCGGCCGTGGCCCACGACATCTACGAGCGGACGCTGCCGGCCCTGGGCCTCGTCCCGGAGCCGACGCCGGCGCGCGTGCGGCGAGTCAGCCGGATCGCGACCGTCGGCGCGGCGGTCGTCCCCGCCGCTCTCGCCGTCAACCCCGGTCCGTTAGGCGGGGTGGTCCAGCTCATCGTCGCGCTCTACACGTCCGTGCTCGGGTCGACCCTGTTCGTTCCCGTCCTCGGCGGGCTTCACTGGGACGCGGCCACGGGCGACGGGGCCTTCGCCGGCGTCGTGGTCGGGTTCGTCACCGCAACGGCGTGGCAGGTCCTCACCGAAGTGTGGACGGTCGACAGGCTCGGATCGCTGACCGCGGTCGACCCGGTCATCCCCGGCGTCATCGCGAGCGCCGCCGCGTTCGTCGCGGTGTCGCTGGCCGACACCGACCGGCTCGGCTCGGCGTGATCGAATCGGGCACGCTCAGAGCTCGCCGAGCAGCGTCTCCGCCGCCTCGGCCGACGAGCCCGGGCCGCGGGCCGTGATCAGGTCGCCGTCGACGGTGACGCTGGTGTCGGCGTCGAGTTCGGCGTCCCACTCCGCGCCCGCCAGCCGGACCTCGTCTTCGACCCAGTACGGGAGCTTCCGACCGTCCGGCATCACGTCGTGGTCGTCGACGATCCCGTCCTCCCAGTCGTTCGGGAAGCCAGTGACGGCGCGCCCCTCGACGAGCGGCGTCCCGTCGGCCTCGCGCGTGAACGCGAGGATGCCGACGGCGTGACAGACGACGAGGGCGACGCCGTCGTCGCCAGCGACCGCGTCGAGCAGCAACTGCCGGGCGTGCCGGTCTTGGTTCACGTCCCAGACGGTGCCGTGGCCGCCGGGGAAGACGACCGCCTCGTAGCCGTCGGCGTCGACGGTCGCGATCGGTTCCGGATCGTTCAGTTCGGGGTGCTCCTCGTCGACCTCGCGGAGCTCCGCGACTCGCTCCTCGCCGCCCGCGGCCTCGGGGTCGAGTGAGCGCTCGTCGACGACCGGGGGCGACCCCGACGGCGTCGCGACGGTCACGTCGACGCCCTCCGATTCGAGCGTCGTCAGCGGCTCGATACACTCCTCGGCCCAGTACCCCTCCTCGCTCACGACGAACAACGCGTCAGTCATGTGTAGTCCGCCATTGAGGACCTCGATATAAAAGACGTCCGCGCCCGGCAGCGCCAAAGGGCGGCGTCGGGTTTATAAGCAAACGTCACGGTCGCGGCCGCTCGAAGGCGCGCGCCACCACATCTCGGCACAGCACCGACAGCGATCCGCTACCGCGTTATTCGAACTCCGGATCGCGCTTCTCCAAGAAAGCCGTCATCCCCTCGCGCTGATCGTGCGTCCCGAAGAGGCCGGCCCACGCACGGCGCTCCAAGGCGAGCCCGGTCGCCGCCGACCCCTCGCCGGCCGCGTTCAGCGCCTCCTTCGCCGCGCGCAGCGCGGTCGTCGGCTTCGCTGCCAGCTCGCCGGCCAGCTCGTCGATCCGGTCTTCGAAGTCGTCGTCCGCGACGACCTCGCCGACGAACCCGACCTCGGCCGCCTCGGTCGCGTCGATGCGCCCGCCGAGGAAGATCAGCCGGCGGGCGACCTCGTCGCCGACGAGCGCCGGGAGCCGCTGCGTGCCGCCCCAGCCGGGGATGATCCCCAGATCGATCTCGGTCTGCCCGAGGACGGCGCTCTCGGCGGCGACCCGCAGGTCACAGGCCAGGGCGAGCTCGCACCCGCCGCCGAAGGCGTAACCGTCGACGGCGGCGATCGTCGGCGCGGGGAACGTCTCGATCGCGTCCGCGACGCGGTGGCCGAGCTCGGCGTACGCCTGCGCCTCGGGCGTCGAGAGGTCGACCATGTGCGAGATGTCCGCGCCCGCGACGAACGCCTCGTCGCCCGCACCGGCGATCACGAGGGCGCGAGCGTCGCGCTCGGCGGCCTCGTCGAGCGCGTCCTCGATCGCTTCGAGCGTCTCGGCGGTGAGCGCGTTGAGCTGCTCCGGTCGGTCGACGGTGATCGTTGCGACTCCGCGGTCGTCGACGTCGAAGGCGATGGTGTCCCAACTCATACCCGCCCCGTCTCGCGGCGACGTGAAAACGGTTCGGCAGGCGGATCCGACTCGGTCGGAGGCGGGGCTCCGCGGGCGGCGGCGACTCGACGGTCAGACCTCTTCGCGGCTGTCGATCCCGGTGTAGATGAACCACGCCGTCGTGTACACGCCGACGAACAGCAGGTAGCCGACGATCAGTCCTCCGAGCTGGCGGCTCGCGAGCCCGCCGGGGAGCGTCCGCGAGAGGATGCCGAGCGCGAGGGCGAAGACGACGAGCGAGAACAGCCCCGAAAGGGCGTACACGCCGAGGTCGGAGGTGAAGCGGTCACGCACGCACCCACCAACGCGTTCCCCTTACATACCGCCGTCGGTCGCGCGCCGGTCGGCGCGTCGTCTCGAAGTCCGGGCGAGCGCCGCTCGTTGCGCGGATTGCAACCCCTATAAGCCCCCGGCCACACGTACCGGTATGAACGGGAACCGGTTCGGCCGACTCTTCCAGCTGACGACCTACGGCGAGAGCCACGGCGACGCGATGGGCGTCACCGTCTCCGGCGTGCCAGCGGGCGTCGAGCTCGACGAGGAGGCGATCCAGGCGCAGCTCGACCGGCGCAAGCCGGGCCAGTCGATGATCACCACCTCGCGGGGCGAGCCCGACGAGGTCGTCGTCAACTCCGGCGTCCAGGACGGCTACACCACGGGCACCCCGATCGGAATGGTGATCCAGAACAAGGACGCCCGCTCGGGGAAGTACGAGCCGTTCGTCACCGCGCCGCGCCCCTCGCACGGCGACTACACCTACTCCGCGAAGTTCGGCACACGCAACTGGGGCGGCGGCGGGCGCTCCTCGGCGCGCGAGACGGTGAACTGGGTCGCGGCCGGCGCGGTCGCCGAACAGGTGCTCGACGCCTCTGACCACGACGTCGAGATCAAAGCGCACGTCAATCGCATCGGCGACATCGAGGCCGCCCCGGTGAGCTTCGGGCAGATCCTCGAACACAGCGAGGAGAACGACGTGCGCTGCGCCGACCCCGAGGCGGCCGCGGAGATGCAGGAGCTGATCGAGGAGTACCAGGAGGAGGGCGACTCGATCGGCGGTTCGATCTACTTCGAGTGCCGGGGCGTCCCCCGGGGGCTCGGATCGCCGCGCTTCGACAGCTTCCCCGCCCGCCTCGGGCAGGCGATGTTCTCCATCCCGGCGACCACCGGCGTCGAGTACGGGCTGGGGAAGGACGCGACGCACGTGGCGGGCAGCGAGCGCAACGAGGACTGGACGTTCGACGACGGCGAGTCGTTCGACCACGTCGAGAGCGAGGAGGGCGACCCCGTCCCCGTGGGCAACGACCACGGCGGCCTCCAGGGCGGGATCACCACGGGCGAGCCGATCTACGGCGAGGCGACGTGGCACGCGCCGACCTCGATCCCGAAGAAGCAGCGCTCGGCCGACTGGGAGACCGGCGAGGAGAAGGAGGTCCAAGTCGTCGGCCGCCACGACCCCGTCCTCCCGCCGCGGGCCGTCCCCGTCGTCGAGGCGATGCTGTACTGTACGGTGCTCGACTTCATGCTGCTCGGCGGCCGGATCAACCCGGACCGCGTCGACGGCAACCCGGGACAGTACGACACCGATTACCACCCGAGTAGCCCGCGCAACGAGTAGCGACCGACGCCCGCACCCGGGCCTGTGCCGCGGTCGTGCGCTTCCAGCGTCCGGCGCCCGCTCACACCACGACGACAGCGTCGACGACGACGAGCAGGACGAAGCCGACGAGGAACGCGCCGGTCGCGGCGTCGGCGTGCCCGTGCCCGTGCGAGGATGGGATCAGCTCGCGGAAGACGACCGCGAGCATCGCGCCCGCGGCGAACCCCGACGACACCGGGAACAGTCCGGCCCCGACCGACACGAGCGAGAAGCCGAAGACCGCGGCGGCGACCTGCGGGACCACTCCCGAGAGGGTCGTGTACCAGACCACCCGGAGGTTCGACATCCCGGTCTCCGCCATCGGCACCGCGAACGCGAACCCGTCGGGCACGTTCTGAAGGCCGATGACGACCGCGAGCAACAGCGCGACCTCCTCCAGCCCGGAGGCGAACGCGACGCCGATCGCCAGCCCCTCGGGGGCGTTGTGGAGGGTGATCGCCCCGCCGATGAGCAGCGCCTTCCGGAGCGAGGACTCGCGCTCGGCGAGCGTCCCGGCGTCCTCGTCGACCGATTCCGGCTCCGCGTCGCCTCCCTCGGCAGCGGAGCCCCGGGTGGCGACACCCTCGGCGACAGAGTCCCCGGTCGGCGGCTCCATGACCGCGGCGTCGTCTGCGGTCGCGCCGCCCTCGACGAACCACGCCCGGTACTCCGCGTGGAGGTGCGGAATGAGGTAGTTCCCGCCAAGCAGCGTCGCCCCGCCGAGGAGCACCCCCGCCATCACCGCGCGGAGCGTCCCCTCTTCCATGCCGGGGATCACGAGGCCGAACACGCTGGCGGCGACCATCAGCCCGGCCGCCAGCCCGAGGGCACCGTCGTAGATCCGATGTGTCACGCGGTGCCGGAAGAAGACGGGGAGGGCCCCGAGCCGGTCGCGACCCCGGCGACGGTCGTCACGCCGAGGACCGAGGCGAGCGTCGTCATAC
>NZ_NEWJ01000072.1:0-14353 GCF_002135045.1 Halorubrum sp. SD683 | reverse complement strand
CATGGCGTTCAGCGAGTGTGTCAAGATTGTCTCCCTGCTTTCGGCCGATCGCCGCGAGAACACGTTCTCGCGGGATCTCTCCCGCTGTTTGCTCACGTAGCTCGTGAAGTTCTTCCAGAGTGATTCCATCCAACCGACCCATTACTATAGAATACGACTATATTGGGAAATACTTTCGCACGACCGTATCAGTTCCGGGGTCGCGACCGACGAGGCGGACATCGACGAGAGACTCTACGGCTGAGCTCGGGCGTCGATCTACTCCTCGCTGTTATTTTCCTCGTCGGGCTCACCTTCGGCCCGCAACGTCTCGTCCGCGAACTCCCGGACTCGCTTCTTCTCTTCGGCGCTCACGTCGACCGCCTGCGCGCTCTCGATATGGCCGTTCACGACCGCGTTCTGCTGTGGCCCCCACACCTGCGGCGGCTGCGTTTTGATGTACTCGGCCCACCGGATCACCTGCTCGTAGCGGGGCGGTCGCTGGGGGCCGTCATCGCTTCCGGCCGAGCCCTCCTCAGGCGTTCGTGAGTCGCTCATAGCGGTCTTCGACGTTGAGTCGTTCGACCTGTCTTCCGAGGCGGTCGCGGGAAAGCGTTTCCGGGAGGATCAGAACAGCCCGGGCACGAGGACGTAGCTCAGGAGCATTCCGAACAGCCCGGCGAACAGCGCGAACAGGGCCATCGGGACGATCGCCTTCCGGAGCAGGTCGCCCTCGCGGCCGGTGATGCCGACGACGCCGCAGATCGCGGCGACGTTCAGCACCGAGACCATGTTGCCGAGGCCGCCGCCGACGTTCTGGAGGCTGACGGCGATCGTCCGGGAGAGTTCGACCGTCTCGGCGGCGTTGTACTGGAGCACGCTGAACAGGATGTTCGAGGAGGTGTTGCTCCCGGTCATGAAGGAGCCGATGGCGCCGATCCACGGCGAGATCATCGGGAGCAGGCCGCCCGCGCCGATCGCGAGCGCGCGGCTGAGCGCCTCCATCATGCCGAGGAGGCCCGCGGTGTTCGTCTGCGACTGGATCATCACCTGCGTCATCGACACCGCGATGATCAGCGTGAGCGCGGCGGGCGCGACCTGCTCCGCAGAGCGCCGCCACGCCGCGCCCATCTCGTCGATGTCCATCTTGTGGATGAGGCCCGTGAGGACGGCGATCGGGATGAACGGCATCGTGCCCGGGAGGTAGAGGTACTGGAGCGTGTACCCGAGCTCGGTGCCGAGGATCGAGTCGATGCCGACGGTGAAGCTCTGGATCCACGGGAGCACGGCGGTGCCGGCGACCGTGAGGTCGGGCCACCGCGTGGCGAGCAGCGCGAGCGCGACGAGGAGGTACGGCGTCCACGCCAGCAGCACCGACATCTCTTTTTGTGGCTGGTCGCGGGAGATCTCGTCGAGTTCGAGGCCGCCGAGCCAGGTGTCGCTCCACTGCGAGTCGGTCGGGAAGTCCCACTCGCGGTCGGGGATGAGGATATTGTTGTTCGCGAGCAGGAGCCCCACGCCGAGGACGACGAACCCGGCCGCGATGTCGGGGAGCGCGGGCCCGACGAACCACGCGACCACCAGCTGCGTCCCGCCGGTGACGACGCCGAGGAGGAGCGCGAACGGAGCGATGGGGAGCGTGTCGCGGACGGCGCCGCCGACGCTCCGGCCGCCGTCGGCGTCACCGAACCAGTACGTCAGGAAGAACACGCCGAGCAGCCCCCAGAACACGTACGTCACGCCCGTGACGATGCCGGACCAGGCGGAGACCATCGAGAGGAACTCGGAGACCCCCATCGAGCCGGAGAGCGCCGGGTCGATGACGGCGCCGGTGCCGCCGATGACGGGGGTCCCCGCGGCGCCGAACGGCGGGTTCGGCGCGTTGAAGAACAGCCCGAACACCGCGGCGGCCAGCGGCGGGAAGCCGAGGCCGATGAACAGCGGCGCGGCGAGCGCCCCGGGCGTCCCGAACCCGGCGGCGCCCTCGATGATCGTCATGAAGCCGAGCCCGATGAGCAGGACTTGGATGCGTCTGTCCTCTTCGATCTGTCCGAAGTACCACCTGATAGTGGCGATGGCGCCGCTCCCCTCGAGGTAGTTCATCAGGAGGATGGCGCCGAAGACGATCAGGATGATGTCGACCGCCTGGAACGCACCGTAGACGGCCGACGCGGCCAGCCAGTCGATCTCCATGCCCCAGTAGGTGAGTCCGATCCCCCCGGCGAGCAGCCACCCGACCCCCATCGCGCGGGCGGCGGACCACCTGAGTCCGGCGAGCAGGACGAACGCGACGCCGATCGGAATGACGCCGACGAACGCCAGTGAGAGTACGTTTGTCATGAGTATGTCTTTCGACCGTGTTTGGGCGTCTCACAACGATCCATATGTAACTTTCTTTTTTGACGATATTACTGGCGAGGAGTTGGGTACTGGCCGGGCGTCCGATGAGAAAGATACGTTATGTATCCCGTTAAGAAACTGCGTATAGGGAAACACCCATTAGGCTGTTACAGCAACCACGGCGTATGTCAGTCGAGTCAATCGCGACCTTCGAGTCGTCGCTCGACGAGGTCGGCGTCGAGTGCGTCCGGACGACCGCCGACGGGTTCGAGTCGGCGCTGGCGCCGCTGCTCGACGACCCGGCGGTCGGCGCGCCGCTCCCGTTCGACGGGGTCTCGCTCCCGGACGCGGTGAACACCGACCCGACCGTCGCCGAGCTCGAAGCCGCGGCGACGGGCGTCACCGCCGCCGGATACGGCATCGCCGACTACGGGTCCGTGGTGATTCAGGGCGGGGCCGCCGGCGAGGAGCCGGTGAGCCTGTACGCAGACGAGCACGTCGCGGTCGTCGCCGCGGACGACGTCCTGCCGGACATGGACGCCGCGTTCGACCGCCTCGCCGCGGACGTCCGCGACGGCGCGGGGCAGTCGATCATCGCGACCGGACCGAGCGCCACCGCGGACATGGGCGCGCTCGTGAAGGGGGCGCACGGGCCGATGGACGTGACCGTCGTGCTGGTGGAGGACAGGTAGATGAGCGCCGAGAACCGACGGCGGAAGGCCGAACACATCCGCCACATCCTCGACACCGAGGGCGACAGCGTCCAGCAGAACACGCGCGTGTTCAACGAGGGACGCTACGAGTCGACCGGCGACCTCGACGACTACGAGCGGCTGAAAGACGAGGCGCGGGCGATCAAAGAGGACGCGATCGAGCGGCTGCCGGAGCTCATCGACGAGGTGACCGAGGCCGTCGAGGCCAACGGCGGCACGATGTACCTCGCCGACGACGCCGCGGACGCGAACCGCTACATCACGGAGGTCGTCGACGGCCGCACAGCCGTGAAGTCGAAGTCGATGACCAGCGAGGAGATCGAGGTGAACGAGGCCCTCAAGGCGGACGGCGCCGACGTGTGGGAGACCGACCTCGCCGAGTTCGTCCTCCAGATCGCCGACGAGGCCCCGTCGCACATCGTCGCCCCGGCCATCCACAAGTCGCGGGAGGAAATCGCCGCGCTGTTCGACGAGGTGTTCGAGCCCGAGGACCCCCCGGAGACCGCCGAGGAGCTGACCCGGTTCGCCCGCGAACACCTCGGCGAGAAGATCCGCGACGCCGACGTCGGGATGACGGGCGCGAACTTCGTCACCGCCGACACCGGGACGCTCGCGCTGGTGACGAGCGAGGGCAACGCCCGGAAGTGCGTTCAGGCGACCGACACCCACGTCGCGGTCGCGGGCGTCGAGAAGGTGATCCCCAGCGTCGAGGACCTCCAGCCGTTCGTGGAGCTCATCGGTCGGTCGGGGACCGGCCAGGACATCACCTCCTACGTCTCGCTTCTCACCCCGCCGACCGACTCCCCGACGTTCGGTGACAAGGCGCTCGGCTCCGGCGACGAGCGCGACTTCCATCTCGTGTTAATCGACAACGGCCGGATGGAGATGCGCGACGACGACCAGCTCCGGGAGACGCTGTACTGTATCCGGTGTTCGGCGTGCGCGAACTCCTGTGCGAACTTCCAGCACGTGGGCGGCCACGCCTTCGGCGGCGAGACGTACTCCGGCGGAATCGCGACCGGCTGGGAGGCGGGCGTCCACGGCGAGGAGAGCGCCGCCGAGTTCAACGACCTCTGTACGGGGTGTAGCCGGTGCGTGAACCAGTGTCCGGTGAAGATCGACATCCCGTGGATCAACACCGTCGTCCGCGACCGCATCAACCGCGGGACGGACAGCGACCTCGACTTCCTCGTCGAGGGGCTCACGCCGGACGCGGATCCGGGCGGGATCGACCTCCAGAAGCGCCTGTTCGGGAACTTCGACACGCTGGCGAAGCTCGGGTCGGCGTTCGCGCCGCTGTCGAACTGGGTCGCGGAGGCCGGGCCCGCCCGATCGGTGCTGGAACGGACGCTCGGCGTCGACAGCCGCCGCGAGCTCCCGCGGTTCGAGCGCGAATCGCTCGCCGACTGGTTCGCGGACCGGGGCTCGCGGGTCGACCCCGACGCCGCGCGCGAGCGCGTGACGCTGTACCCCGACGCGTACACCAACTACGTGCGCACCGAGCGGGGGAAGGCGGCCGTCCGGGTCCTCGAGTCGCTCGGCGTCCACGTCGACGTGCCGGCGGCCGGCGAGAGCGGACGCGCGCCGCTCTCGCAGGGGATGGTCGCGACCGCACGGTCGAACGCCGAGGCCGTGTACGAGGCGCTCGCGCCGGCCGTCGCGGCGGGCCGGGACGTCGTCGTCATCGAGCCCTCCGACCTCGCGATGTTCCACCGCGAGTACGGTCGGCTCCTCCCGACGGAGGAACACGAGGCGCTGAAGGAGCGCAACTACGAGGTGATGGAGTACGTGTACGGCCTGCTGGAGAACGGCGCCGACCTCGGCGCGCTCCCCGACGGCGACGGCGAACGGATCGCCTACCACAGCCACTGCCAGCAGCGCACGCTGGACCTGGAGCCGTACACGACGGCGGTCCTCGACGACGCGGGGTTCGACGTGGTGACCTCCGACGTGGAGTGTTGCGGAATGGCCGGCAGTTTCGGCTACAAGTCCGAGTACTACGACCTCAGCGTCGACGTCGGCGAGACGCTCGCGGACCAGTTCACGACGGACGAGACCGCGGACCGGACGGTGGTCGCCAGCGGCACGTCCTGTCTCGAACAGCTCGACGCCCTGCTCACGCGGCGGCCCGCGCATCCGGTCCGGCTCCTCGACGCGCGGCGTGACCGTCGCTGACGCGCCCGCTCCGGGCGCGTCGCTCCGCGAGTCGGGGCCGTCGAGTTCAGGTGGGCTTATATGTTCCCCGGTCGGATCCGGGACTATGGACGACCACTCGCACGAGCCCGACCCGGACAAGCGCGTGACCGCACCGATGCAGGAATTCGGGAGCCGCGAGGTCGGCGTCGGCGCGGCCGTCACGCTGGTCGGCCTGCTGATCGCGTACGCCGTCCCGTTCCTCGCGACCTTCTGAACGCCGTCGCTCGTCGCGTTTTTCCGTAGTCGTTCGGCCGCCGGCAGCGACTCGCCTAGCGCGGGTACCAGGCGAGCGGGTGGTCCGCGGTGAGTTCGAGGGAGACGGGCTCGTCGAGGTCGAACTCCTCGACGTGGTTGTGGAGGCAGTGGACCGCCTCGCCGGAGTCGAGTTCGACCCGGTAGACGAAGGAGGGCCCGACGTACTGCCGCGAGGTGACGACGCCGTCGGCGAGTTCGGAGGTCGCGGGGGTCGCGCGGAGGTCGTCCGGGCGCACGAGCACGTCGACCGGCGCGCCGTCGTAGACGGTGTCGTATCCCTCCAGCGTCACGGCGTCGAACCGGCCGATGCCGGTGTCGACCTTCCCGTCGCGGAGCTCTCCTTCGAGGAACGACGCCCGCCCGAGGAAGGAGGCGACGAACTTCGACTCGGGGCGCTCGAAGACGGACTCGGGGCGGCCGACCTGCTCGATCCGGCCGTCGCTCATCACCGCGACGCGGTCGGAGATGGAGAGCGCTTCCTCCTGGTCGTGCGTGACCGAGACGGCGGTGACGCCCGCCTTCTTCAGGATGCGGCGGACCTCCTCGCGCATCTCGACGCGGAGGCGCACGTCGAGGTTCGAGAAGGGCTCGTCGAGGAGGAGTACCTCGGGCTCGGGGGCGAGCGAACGCGCGAGCGCGACGCGCTGCTTCTGCCCGCCGGAGAGCTGGTCGGGCGTCTTCTCGCCGTGGTCGGTCATCTCGACCAGTTCGAGCAGCTCGTCGACGCGCGCCTCGCTCTCGGCGGCGTCGGCGTCGGTCAGCCCGAACGCGATATTCTCGCGGACGGTGAGGTGGGGGAACAGCGCGAAGTTCTGGAAGACGATGCCCACGTCGCGCCGCTCCGGCGGGACGAACGACCCGTCGCCGGCGACGACCTCGTCGCCGAGGGTGATTTGCCCCTCAGTCGGCTCTTCGAGGCCGGCGATGGTGCGCAGCGTCGTCGTCTTGCCGCACCCGGAGGGGCCGAGGAACGTCAGCAGTTCCCCGGACCGCACGTCGAGCGAGACGTCGTCGACGGCGGTCTCGGGGCCGAACGCCTTCGTGACCTCGGACAGCGACAGGACGGGGTCCGCGGCGGCGGTCGCCCCGTCGTCGGCGGCGGCGCTCGCCCGGTGGTCGGTCGCGGAGTCGTCTGATCGATCGGCCGTCGCGTCGTCCGACTCGGTCGAGCGCGTCGTGCCGACTGGTTCCGTGGATGCCATCGATGAGGGGCGGGCACCGGAATGGCCGGCGTCCCGCGGTTGCCGCCACATACTTTAGGAGCACCTAAAAGCGTATCGCTCGCTCTCGGGGCGTCGAAATCGAGTGACCGCGCGGTGATGTAGCACCGTCTCGCCGCTCACCGCGCGCACAGCGACGGCTCAGGCCAGTTCGCGTTCGATCACGTCGCGGTGGTCCCGCACCGCCGCGGCGGAGAGCGCGACCGACTCGTCGCCGACGGTGAGCGAGAGGGCCCCGTCGGTCGTCACGTCGCCGAGCCGGAAGACGGGAAGGTCGCCGACCGCGGCCGCGACCGCCTCGGGCTCGGTCGTCTGGACCAGCAGGCGGCCGGGCGTCTCGTCGAAGGCCGCGACGCGGTCCGGGAGGGTCGCGTCGACGCCCGCGTCGTCGGTCACGAGCTCGGCGAGCGCGACCGCGAGCCCGCCCTCGCTCACGTCGTGGGCCGCGAGCGTCGACTCGTGGCGGGCGGCGGCCGCGAGCGACGCGACGAGGCCCCCGAGGTCGTCGGCCGCCCCGGACTCGTCGGGTAGGGTCGGGAACCGGTCGCCGCCGCCGGCGTGCGCGAGGTACTCGGAGCCGCCGAGCGCGTCGCCGCCGGACCCGACCAGCAGAAGCACGGAGTCGGCCGCGCGGTCGGCGTCGAGCGCGGCGGGCGGGGCGTCGTAGCCGCGCCGCGTGCCCAGCACCGCGAGCGTCGGCGTCGGGGGGATCGGTCCCTCGACGCTGTCGTTGTACAGGGAGACGTTGCCGCCGACGACGGGCGCGTCGAGCGCGGCGCAGGCGTCCGCGAGGCCGTCGACGATCCCCTCGAACGCGCCGTACACGTCGGGTTTCTCGGGGTTGCCGCCGTTGAGACAGTCGACCGCGGCGAGCGGGACCGCGCCGGTCGCGGCGAGGTTTGTCGCGTTCTCGAGGGCGACGGCTCGGGCGCCCTCGTACGGCGCGACCGCGGTCCACTTCGGGTTCGCGCCAGAGGCGAGCGCGAGGCCGACGCCGTCGGCGGAGGCGGCCGTTTCGCTCGCTTCGTCGGTCGGCTCCGTCTCGCGGACCGCGAGCAGCGCGGCGTCGTCGCCGGGCTTCACGGCCGTGCGCGTCCCGACCTCGTGGTCGTACTGGCGGTACACCCAGCGCTTGCTCGCGGTGGACGGGGCCGAGAGGACGGCCGCGACCGCCTCGTCGAGCGAGGGCTCGTCGGCGGGCAAGTCTCGGTCGGGCTCGCTCGGCGGCTCGCTTTCGAGGTCGTTCATCGGCGCGCCGTCCGCGAGGAACTCGGCGGGCGCGTCGACGACGGTCTCGGGGTCCCGGTCGGTCGCGCCGTCGGCGTCCGCGCCGCCCTCGCCGTCCGCGCCGCCGGCGAACTCGCAGACGTAGTTGCCGTCGGTCACCTCGCCGATGACCGAGCAGCCGAGGTCGAACCGCTCGGCGAGGTCGGCGACGCGCTCGACGTTGTCCGGGGCGACCTCGTAGCACATCCGCTCCTGGCTCTCGGCGAGCAGGATCTCGGTGGCGTTCATGTTCGGCTCGCGCTGGTGGACGGCGTCGAGGTCGATCCGCGCGCCGAGGCCGCCCTTCGCGACGAGTTCAGAGGAGGCGCCGCCGAGGCCGGCCGCGCCGAGGTCGCGGGCCGAGCGGACGAGGTCCTCGTCGATCAGCGCCTCGTTACACTCGATCAGGCGCTTCTCGGCGTAGGGGTCGCCCACCTGGACCGCGGGGCGGTCCTCGGTCTCGGCGTCCTCGGCGAGGTCCTCGCTCGCGAAGGACGCGCCGCCGAGCCCGTCGCGGCCGGTGCCGTTCCCGACGAGGACCAACTTGTTCCCGGGCTCCTGTGCGGTCGCCGTGACGAGTCGGTCCTCGTTCGTGAGGCCGACGCAGGCGACGTTGACGAGGGGGTTCCCCTCGTAGCCGCCGTGGAAGGCGACGCTGCCGCCGACCGTCGGGACGCCGATACAGTTGCCGTAGTGGGAGATGCCCTCGACGACGCCCTCGAAGAGGTACCGGGAGCGCTCGCGGTCGAAGCCGCCGAAGTACAGCGAGTCGAGGAGGCCGATCGGGTACGCGCCCATGCTCATCGTGTCGCGGACGATGCCGCCGACGCCCGTCGCGGCGCCGTCGAATGGGTCGACGAAGGAGGGGTGGTTGTGGCTCTCGACGCCGAAGGTGACGTACGTGTCACCGTAGTCGTCGGCGTCGCGCTCGGCCGCGGGGTCGTCGGCCGCGTCCGGCTCGGGCAGCGCGAGGACCGCGGCGTCGTCGCCCGGGCCGACCACGACCTGGTCGCCCTCGCTGTCGAACGCCGACCGGAGGGGCCGCGAGGAGCGGTACGCGCAGTGCTCGCTCCAGAGGTTCTCGAACAGCGCGGCCTCCGCCGCCGTCGGCTCGCGGCCGAGCTCCGCGGTCACGAGCTCGTGGTCCGCATCGGACAGACTCATTCACTTACGTGGTCATCGAGCCGGTTCTAATGCTTTTCTATACGCACGTTCGTGGTGATACACCGAGCGGGATCCCGCACAGTTAGCGGTCTCGGAGGCGCGTGCCTGCGAGCGGCCGCCACCGGCGGCCGCGAAGCCAGCACGCGCGAGGGAGTCGGTGGGCCGAAGCGAAGCGGAGGACCACCGACGAGGCTGGGGAGGTGTGAGGTGCGGGGCTGTGCGGAGTGGGACTCAAAGGGGCAGCCGGGAGGCTGGGCTTTGGAGGAGGCTCTCACGGCCGCAACGATCTATAGCCGAGCGGGTGGGGCTTTCGAGGAGGTTCCCACGACCGATCCGCCGGCAATCAGTCACGAATGACCGGCCGGACCGTCGGCAGTGTTCGTCGTCGGTCTGCCGACGGCGATTTAGCCAGAGTGGCCTGGTTATAACTAAACGGCCGGAACGCCGAGCGAGATTTATGATAGAACGGTCACCGCGGCGAAGACGACGACCGTCCCGGCCGCGCCGAGCGCCATCGCCTTCGCGTTGAGCTTGACCGCCTTCCTGCGGTCGGCGGCGAGCGCCTCCTCGTTTTCGATCTCGCTCGTCCCCCCGCCCACGTCGAAGACGCCGATGCCGGCGAAGCCGATACAGAACCGCTCGCGGTACTGTAACGCGCCCATCGCGGCGCCGTACAGCGGGAAGACGGAGAGGATGAGCGACCAGCGCGGCCACGCGAACGAGACGGCCGCCGCGACGAACGCGGCCGCGAGCGCGAGCGACCCGACGCCGAGGAGGAGCCGCCGTCGCTGCTGTGTCGGTCCGATGTTACACACGCCCGGTTGATACTCCATGGGATCGGAAAGAGCGGCAGAAGCAAAGCCTCAACGGATCGCTCCGGCGACCGGTACCGCTACCCCCGAGCGACCGACCCGCCGACGCCCGTCGCTTGACCGGCCGACGCTCGTCTCTCGACTCGCCGACGCCGAGCGACGGTTCATTATCGGCCGCCCGGAACGGGGGATCGAACGCGACGGGCGACCGAGACCCGGACCGTCGAGCGCGGGACCTGGGACGGTACGAGACGATACTGGAGTCGCTCGAACCGGTCGACCTCGGAGCGATTGCGGAGGAGTGCTGGCGGAGCGTCGGGACCGCGGACGCGACAGTGCGCGCGGAGGCGACGGCGACGGTCCGCGCGGACCGTAGTCGGCTCAAACAGGTGCTGGAGAACCTCCTGCGGAACGCCGTCTCGCACGGCGGCGCGGACGTGACGGTCACCGTCGGCGACCTCGACGGCGGGTTCTACGTCGCGGACGCCGGCCCCGGACTCCCCGAAGACGAGCGCGGCGAGGTCTTCGAGGCCGGCCACACGACCGACTCGGACGGGACCGGCTTCGGCCTCGCCATCGTCGAGCGGGTCGGCGAGGCGCACGGCTGGGCAGTATGCGTCACCGACGGTCCGGACGGCGGGGCGCGCTCCGAGTTCACCGGCGTCGGTATCGAGTGACGGCGCCGCCGGGGCGGGAGCCGGCGGTGGAAACGGTGAAATGCCCGGCAGCCGACGTGGCTGTGTGAAACGGATTCAGCTCGGCAACACCGTCTTCGAGGGCGAAAACGACGTGTACCTACTGGACGGGGAGACGACGGCGCTCGTCGACACCGGGGTCGCGCTCCCCGAGGTCCGCGAGGAGTTGGCCGACGGCCTCGCCGAGTACGGGCACGCGTTCGGCGACGTGGACGCGGTCGTCCTCACCCACTGGCACCCGGACCACGCGGGACTCGCCGGCGAGGTCCAGGCCGAGGGCGGCGCCGACGTGTACGTCCACGAGGCCGACGCCGGCCTCGTCGACGGGACGGAGACGCCGCTGTTCGCCGACCGCGACCTCCAGCGCGAGACGTTCGAGCGGTGGGGGATGCCCGCCGCCGACCAGGAGCGGCTGATCGAGTTCTTCGACGCCGTCAGCGTGGACCTCTCGGGGCGACCGGCCGACGTGACGACCTTCGCGGACGGCGACGCGATCGAGGCCGGCGGCGTCGAACTCGAAGCCCTCCACCTTCCCGGCCACACCGCGGGACTCTCCGGGTTCGCGTTCGACCCGCGGGCTGTGTCGGACCACGGCCCCATCGCTGGCGAAGACGCGACCGAGGAGGCGTTCACGGGCGACGCGCTGCTCCCGAAGTACACCCCCAACGTCGGCGGCGCCGACATCCGCGTCGAGGGTGCGCTCGCGGCCTACGCCGAGAGCCTCGCGCGGATCGTCGACCGCGACTTCGACGCCGCGCATCCGGGGCACCGTCAGCGGATCGACGAGCCGAGCCGCCGCGCGGCGACGATCCTCGACCACCATCGGCACCGGACCCGCCGGGTGATCGGGGTCCTCGACAACTCGGGGCCGGCGACCGCGTGGGAGGTGTCGGCCGCGCTGTTCGGCTCGCTGGAGGACATCCACGTCCTCCACGGTCCCGGCGAGGCGTTCTCGCACCTCGACCACCTCGCCGACGCCGGCGTCGTCGAGCCCGACGGGACCGCCTACCGACTCGTCGACCCCGACCCCGACGTCGGCGCCCTGTTCCCGACGACGCCGCTCGACGACGTCGTCGACGGGAGCGACGACGCGTAGGCGGAGAGAACCGGGGGCGTTCCGGCGCGACCCCGAAACCGACCGCCGCCGAAAGCTATTCCCGGCGGCCGGCGTAGTCGGGGACGTGAAGCGGGACGCCCTCGTCGCGGTCGCGGTCGCCCTCCTCGCCCTCGTCGCGCTCGGCGTCGCGGCCGCGACGCTGGACACCGCCGTCGACACCGGCGGCGGCGGGTTCGGCGGGAGCGGCGGAGACGCCCCGAGCGTCGGATCTGACACGGGCGACCCCGGCGTCCTCACGTCGTCGGGGGAGGCGGGCGACTTCTCCGCGCCGGGGCTCTGTCTGCCGTTCCTCAGGGAGCCGCCCGCCGTGATCGCGCTGCTCGTCGGCCTGACGCTGCTCGCGGGGGTCACCTATCGCGACACTGGGTCGCCGTTCGCGAGCGTCGCCGTCGCCGGCGTGATGGGCGCCCCGATCGCGGTCCTGTTCTGGGTGCTGTCGACGTGCCGGTCGGTCGCGGAGAACGTCTCCACCTCGCTCGGGATGGGCAGCAACGGGACGGAGTTACTGTCGACCGGCGCGGCCGGCGGCGGGCTCGGCAGCGGCGAGGGCGCGGCGTCGGCGCCGCAGATCCTGTTCGCGGTCGTCGTCGTCGCCGCGGTGATCGCGAGCGTCGCCGCGCTGCTCCTCGCCGGCGGCGACGACGAGGCGGACGGCGGCGGCGACCGGACCGACGAACCGGTCGAGGAGCCGCCGGACCTCGCCGCGGTCGGGCGGACGGCCGGCGAGGTCGCGGACCGGATCGAGTCCTCGGACGCGGACAACGAGGTGTACCGCGCGTGGCGCGACATGACCGACGTCCTCGACGTCGACCGGCCGGACTCCTCGACGCCCGCGGAGTTCGCGGCCGCCGCGGTCGACGCGGGCGTCGCCGAGGAGCCGGTGACCGCGCTCACCGAGGTGTTCGAGCGGGTCCGATACGGCGGCGAGGACGCGACCGACGACCGAGAGCGCCGCGCCGTCGAGGCGCTGCGTCGGATCGAGGAGCGGCACGGAGGCGACTCGTGACGCGCGCTCTGACGGAGAGCGCGGGCGAGACGGTGGGAACCGACGGTGGTGGTCGGTAGTGCGGCCGCTCGCCGTCGCGGGAGTGCTGGCGGTCGCCGTCGGCATCCTCGCGGCGCTCGACCGCGGCGTGGCGTCGGTCCTCTCCCCCACGTCGGCGGTCGTCACGCTGATCGGCGTCCTCGGCGTGGTTCAGGGGATTCGATACGCGAACGCGCGTCGGGACCGCCGGCGGATGCCGACAGACACCGGAGAGCCGGAGCGGCGCGCGCCCGCCGCGGTGCCCGGTGCCGACCTCGACGAGCGGATCGCCCGCGTGGCCAGTCCGGCGCCGGGCGGTTACCGGAACCGTCGCGCCCTCCGCGACCGGGTCCGGGAGGTCGCCGTGGACGCCGTCGCCCGCGACCGCAACTGCTCGCGGGAGGCGGCGGCGACGGCCGTCGACGACGGGACGTGGACGGACGACGCGGCCGCCGCCGCGTTCTTCGACACCCGGACCGCCTATCCCGTCCGGGTCCGGCTCTCCGCCGGGGTCCGGGGACGGTCGAACTACTGGTACGGGCTCCGCGCCGCGATCGGCGAGATCGAGCGGATAGAGGGGGGTGCGGCGTGAGCGACCCCTCAAGCGGCGCCGCCGCGTCCGAGCCGGCATCGACCGACGGTGAGGCGACCGGACGAGACGGCGACGCGGTCGGACGCGACCGCGACGCGACCGAGACTGAATCGGCCGACGCGACCGAGACTGAATCCGCCGGCGCTCCGAGCGACCGGGAACACCGCCGAGCGATCGAGACGGAGCGCTGGCTGGGGGTGGCGGGGGCGGCCCTGGCGCTGGTCGGCCTCGGCGTGCTCGTCCGGCAGTCGTCTCTCGTGCTCGCCGGCGCGGTGGGCGCCGGGTACGTGGTGTACGCGCGGGCGGGCGACGCGTCGGCGCCGGCGCTCGCGGTGACGCGGACGGTGAGCGACGAGGCCCCCGAGCCGGGCGACGAGGTCAGCGTGACCGTCCGGGCGGAGAACGTCGGCGAGGAGGCCCTGCCGGACCTCCGGCTCGTCGACGGGGTCCCGCCGGGGTTGGCGGTCGTCGACGGCCCCGCTCGGGTCGCGACGGCGCTGCGACCCGGGACGGCGGTGACGTTCGAGTACACGGTGCGCGCGGCCCGGGGCGACCACGAGTGGGAGCCGCTGACGGCGATCACCCGCGACGCGGCCGGCGCCCGCGAGCGCACGACCGCGCTCGACGCGCCGACCGCGATCGCCTGTACGCCGGAGCTGTCCGCCGGCGGCGACCTCCCGCTGCGCGGGCTGACGACCGTCCACCACGGTCGGGTGCCGACCGACGTGGGCGGCGCCGGCGTCGAGTTCCACGCCACCCGGGAGTACCGCCGCGGCGATCCGCTCAAGCGGATCGACTGGAACCGGCGGGCGCGGACGGGGGAGCTGTCCACCGTCGAACTACGCGAGGAGCGCTCCGCGACGGTCGTGCTGGTCGTCGACGCCCGCGAGTCCGCGTACGTCGCCGCCGACCCGGACGCCGAGACGGCGGTGGAGGCGAGCGTCGCGGCCGCGGGACAGGCGTTCTCCGCGCTCCTCGAC
>NZ_NEWJ01000071.1:0-14569 GCF_002135045.1 Halorubrum sp. SD683 | reverse complement strand
CCGTTATTGATGTGTGCGCGGCCCCGTCGAACCTGACATGGTCGCGGACGCGCTGGCGTCGGACGCCGCCCACCTCGCCGCCGGCGGCGTCTCCGTCGCCGTCGCGCTCGCCGCGGTGTTCCTCGCGGATCGACGAGGGGCCGACTGGACGCGGACGCTCCGCTCGCGGCTCCTGCTCGGTGTCCCGTGGGGGACGCTCTTCGTTGTCGCCGGCGTGATCGGAGTGTACCTGTTCGTCCAGTCCGGAATCGACGACCCGAACCGACCGGTCGTGATCCCGTTCCGGTCGTGGTCGTACTTCTACCCGGAGGGGCTCGTCTGGTCCAGCTTCGCGCACGCGGGCCGCGGACACATCACCGGGAACCTCCTCTCCGCGCTCGTCGCGGGGAGCCTCGCGGAGTGCGCGTACGGCCACTTCCCCGAGGGACGCAAGGTCGGCGACCGGGAGCGGGCCGCCGTCCGGTCCCGGCGACTCCCGGATCGCCTGCGAGGTCTCCCGGGTCGAGTCCGTGAGATGCCGAGTCGAGCCCGACGGCTGCCGAGCCGGATCCGCGCCGTCAAATCCCCCGGCGAGAACCCCTACGTCCGTGCGTTCCTGATCGTCCCCGGCGCGGCGGTCGCGTTCGGCCTCGTCTCGGCGCTGTTCGCGTTGGGGCCCGTGATCGGCTTCTCCGTCGTCGTGTTCGCGTACTGGGGGTTCGCGCTCGTTACGCGTCCCGTCGCCGCGGTCGTCGCCACGACGGGAACGGCGCTCGTCGGCGTCGTCTACGACGCCCTCCGGACGCCGGTGGCGTTCGCCGAGGCGTCCCCCTCCTACGGCGCCCCGGGGTGGGCGAACGTCGCGATCCAAGGGCATGCGCTCGGGCTCATCGGCGGCGCCCTCGTCGCCGTCGTACTCCTGCGGCGGCGGCGAACTCGAGGGCGGGACGACGGAAAACGCAGCGAGGACCGCGACGCGGGCGCGACCCCCGGTCGGTGGCGGTTCCATCCGAATGCCGCGCCGGACCACGACGGGTCGCGCGCGGACGCGTCGGAGCGCACCGCGCTCGTCGTCTTCGGGGCGCTCCTGCTGTTCGGCGCCTCGCGTCGGCTGTGGGCGGTGTACTGGTACCTCGGCAACGAGCGGTACCAGCTGTACCGCGCGGTCGGCGTTGGGCTGCTCGCCCTGCTGGCCGCGATCGTCGCCGTCGCGGCCGCCTCGCGCGACGACCCGCTCTGGCCGTCCCGAGCGGTGCCGAAGCCCGAGACGCTCCGAGACGGGATCCGGTCGTCGACGCCGGCGGCGGTCGGACTGGTCCTGCTCACGGCGGCGCTGGCGGCCGTCGCGGGGCCGGCCGTCGTGCCGAACCTCGTCACGGTCGAGGACGGCGACCTCCCGGGCGACCCGATCGAGGTCGAGGGGTATCAGGTGACCTACGCGGAGAACGTCGAGGACCGACTCGTGGGCGTCGTCGACGTGGAAGCGTTCGGGCGCTCGACGTCGGTCAACACGTCGGGGGTGATCGTCAGCGACCCCGACCGCGAGATATGGACGACCGCCGTCTCGAAGGGGAACCTCGCGTTCTGGGGGTACCGCGCGGTCGACGTGGGGGGCACCGGCTGGCGGGAGACCGTCTGGGTTCAGCGGGTCGGCTGGGTCGCCGCGAACGGCGGTCCGGCGTACCGGGTCGACGCGGTCAGGAACGAGACGAGACGGACGCTGTTCACGAGCGACCCCGCCCGGGCTGAGCCCCGGATCGACGGGCGGAACGTCGTCATCGCGGCCACGCCCGACGGGTTCGAACTGACGGTTGCCGGCGGCAGCGGGAACAACGTCACGGCGCCGCTCCCGGCCGCGAACGAGACCGAGACCGTCCGCGGGATCACGTTCGTTCGCGAGGGCAACGCCGTGTTCGCGCAGCGCGGCGAGACGCGAGTGCGGATCGCACAGCGGGAGCGGTACGAGGGACGGCGGTAGCCCGCGCCGGCGGGCCGGGAAGAGAACGTCCGGCCCCCTACGACCACTCGATCCGGTACACTTCGGTGTCGATGTCGCGCGCCTCGTCGGTGTGGTGATCAAACTGTGCGTCGATCCGGAACTCGGCCGCGAACGCGTGCGTCACCTCGCCGCCCTCGTCGGCGGCGAACGCCTCGACGAACTTCCGGCTACCGGCGTTGTGGACCGAGTAAGAGACTTCGGCGAGGTCGCTCGCGACCGCGAGGAACTCCCGATCTGCGTTGCGGTTTCCGTCCTGTGCGCCGAACGGCGGGTTCATGACGACGGTCGCGGGCTCGGAGACTGCGAGCGGCGGGCGGGTCGCGTCGCCACGAACCCAGTGGACCGGCGCGCTGGCGGCGACGCGGCGCTCGTTCCCTCGGGCGGTCGCGAGCGCGCCCCCGTCGAGTTCGAGGCCGACGACGCGGGCGGGGCCGCGAAGCGCCGCCGCCAGCGCGAGCATCCCCGTGCCGGCGCCGAGGTCGAGCACGGTCCGCCCCTCGACGTCGCCGTGGAGGTCCGCCAGGTGGACGACGTGGGCGGCCAGCTCCGGCGGCGTCGGGTACTGTTCGAGGGCGGCGTCGGGGCGCTCGAAGCCGGCGACGACGCCGAGCTTGGTCGCGAGCGAGCGCTTCGTCGCCATCGGTCAGGCGCCGCCGGCGTCCGCGCCCACCCGGACGAGTTCGACGCCCTCGCGGTCGGCCCGCTCGGCGAGCGCCGCGAGCGCCGTGCGGGCCTCTTCGCGGACTTCGCCGGTGACGCTGACCTCGATCCGGCCGGCGCCGAGGAACGCCGCGGCGCGGAGGAGCCCGCGCAGTCGGTCGACCTCGCGCTGTCGCTCGAGGGTGCTCTCGGCGTCGAAATCGGCTTCGGCGGCGACCGCGGCGGGCTGGTAGCCGCGGGCCGCGAGCCCCCGCTTGAGGTCGCGGAGGTGCTCGGGCGCGGTGCTGTCGAGGTCCGCCGCGTCGATGACGACGGGATCGACGTCGGCCGGGCGACAGCCGCGAAGCGTGCGTTCGACGCCGGCCGGGGAAGTCGTACTCATACACGCCTATTGGTATAGGTTATACAAAAATCTTCTTGAATGTTTAGGAGTAATAAACTTGGGCACCGGGGGTAAGACCGACGGAGCTGGCGAGAGGTGGGCGTCAAACGACGCCCGAGGCTCGACCGGGGCTCCGTCCACGGTCACGTTTCGTGCGTCTCGGTGCGGGTGGCCGGGCGACGGTAGGGCAGCCATCGATGTGTATTCTGTTCGCTAATCTGCTATTAATCCCTCTCTAACGTCCGAAAACGCGATTTTACGTCGGTTCGAGAACCGTCAGGATCGATGATAGGGGTGGACAAGGCTTAAATGCGCGACTGACCAGAAACCTTTTAATGGAACGTCCGAGTCGCCAGCGGCAACAGGAGCGGGACACGGAGCAGGAAACGGACGAATCGACGGTCTCCTGTCCGGAGTGTGACTCGGAGAACATCGTCACCGACGCCGATCAAGAGCTCGTCTGCGAGGACTGCGGGCTCGTCTTGGACGAGCGGAACATCGACCGCGGGCCGGAGTGGCGCGCGTTCAACCACAACGAGCGGCAGTCGAAATCCCGGGTCGGCGCGCCGATCACGGAGACGATGCACGATAAGGGGCTGACGACGACGATCGACTGGAAGGACAAGGACGCGTACGGGCGGTCGCTCTCCTCCGAGAAGCGCTCGCAGATGCACCGACTGCGGAAGTGGCAGGAGCGGATCCGGACCAAGGACGCGGGCGAGCGCAACCTCCAGTTCGCGCTCTCTGAGATCGACCGCATGGCGAGCGCGCTCGGCGTTCCCCGGTCGGTACGGGAGGTCGCCTCGGTCATCTATCGACGCGCGCTCAACGAGGATCTCATCCGCGGCCGCTCCATCGAGGGCGTCTCCACCGCCGCCCTCTACGCCGCCTGCCGGCAGGAGGGGATTCCCCGGAGCCTCGACGAGGTCGCAGACGTGTCGCGGGTTCCGCAGAAAGAGATCGGCCGGACGTACCGCTACATCTCCCAGGAGCTCGGCCTAGAGCTGAAGCCGGTCGATCCCAAACAGTTCGTCCCCCGGTTCGCGTCCGCGCTCCAGCTCTCCGAGGAGGTCCAGTCGAAGGCGACCGAGATCATCGATGTCTCAGCCGAGCAGGGGCTGCTCTCCGGGAAGTCCCCCACCGGTTTCGCGGCCGCCGCCATCTACGCCGCCTCGCTGCTCTGTAACGAGAAAAAGACCCAGCGCGAGGTCGCCGACGTGGCGCAGGTCACCGAGGTCACCATCCGGAACCGGTACCAAGAGCAGATCGAAGCGATGGGCTTCCGTTAGGCGGTCGGCCGGTCGAGACCCCGGAGTTCGTCCCGTCTCGGGATCTGAACAGTTGGATCGGGTTTTTAATCGCTACCCGCTGTAGCGGGGAGTGTGATGTACTCGGATGTCCTCGTTCCGACCGACGGCAGCCCGGCGTCGGACGCCGCGATCGAACACGCGATCGACCTCGCAGACCGGTACGACGCTCGCCTCCACGCGCTGTACGTCGTCGACGGCGCGGCGTACTCCAGCCTGGAAGCGGGCGCGGAGATCGTCGTCGAGGCGCTCGAATCGGAGGGCGAGGAGGCGACGGGACGCGTGGCGGACGCCGCCGCGGACGCGGGCGTGGAGTGCGTCACCACCGTCGCGTCCGGCACCGCCTACCAGTCGATCCACGACTACGTCGACGAGAACGACATCGACGTGGTGGTGATGGGGACCCACGGCCGGAAGGGGCTCGACCGTTACCTGCTCGGGAGTGTCACCGAGCGGGTCGTCCGCACCTCGGACGTTCCGGTGTTGACCGTGCGACAGCCGGCGGATGAGTAGCCGCACGTCCTCGGGCGAACGGGGGTGACACCGATGCGCGACTGGCTCTCTCACCGCGTGGTCTCGTCGCCGGACGGGACCGCCCTCGTCCGCGCCGAGGACGGCGAGGCGTGGAGCTACACCGACCTCGACCGGCTCGTCGCCGAGACGGCGGGGCGACTCGTCGCGCACGGACTGGGCGAGGGCGACCGGGTCGGCGTGCTCACGCCCCCGTACGTGGGCACCGTCGGCCTCGTCCACGCGACGATGCGGATCGGCGCCACGTTCGTCCCGCTCGGCGAGGAGCTGACCGCCCGCGAGATCGCCGCGCGGATCGACCGGACCGACCTCGACGCCGTCGTCTGCGCCGAGCCGACCGAATCGACCGCGACCGCCGCGGTGTCCGAGATCGAGGGCGTCCCCGTTTACTCCGTGGACGACCCGGCGGACGCGGACGTAACTGGGATCCACGACGTCGATCCGGCGTCGCTCGATCCCCCGGAGTGGTCGTTCGAGGACCCGCTCTGCGTGCTGTTCACCTCGGGGACCACCGGCGAACCCAAGCCCGTCCCCCTGACCGCGGGCAACGTGTACAGCTCCGCGGTCGCCTCCGCGTTCCGCCTCGGGGTCGAGGCCGACGACCGCTGGCTGGTGTCGCTGTCGCTCCACCACATGGGCGGGCTCGCGCCGGTGTACCGGTCGGTGCTGTACGGGACGACCCTCGTGTTACGCGAGGGGTTCGACGCGGGCGGCACCGCCGACGACATCGACGCCTACGACGTGACCGGCGTCTCGCTCGTCCCGACGATGCTCCGGCGGATGCTCAACCGGCGGGGGACGCTGTCGGACTCGCTTCGGGTGGTCCTGCTCGGGGGCGCGCCAGCGCCGGCGGAGTTGTTGGAGCGGTGCCGCGACTACTCGATCCCCGTTTACCCGACGTACGGAATGACGGAGGCCGCGTCGCAGATCACGACCGCGACGCCCAGACAGACCAGAGACCGGATCGGCACGGTGGGAAAACCCCTGTTCGGCACCGACGTGACCGTCGTCGACGGCGGCGACCCGGTCGACCCCGGCGAGACCGGCGAGATCGTCGTCAGCGGGCCGACGATCACTCCGGGGTACCTCGTCGAGGACGGCGGCGACCCGGACGCGGTCGACGGTGCGGGCGCGTCGACCGCCGATGCGGTCGAGGGGGGCGACGCGTCCTCCACCGGGTCGGTCGGCGTGAACGGGATCGAAACAGCGGACCTCGACCGCTCCGATTTCGGCCCGTACGGACTCCGAACCGGCGACGTCGGGCGGTTCGACGAGGACGGCTACCTCCACGTGCTCAACCGCGTCGACGACCGGATCATCAGCGGCGGCGAGAACGTCGAACCCGGGGAGGTCGCGGACGTGCTCCGGGAGTACGACGACGTCGACGACGTGGCGGTGGTCGGGCTCGACGACGAGGTGTGGGGCGAGCGCGTCGCCGCGCTCGTCGCCGTCGGCGACCAGTTCCGGTCGGCGGCCGCCGACCCGGCCGTCGACGACGCGGTCCCAGAGATCGATCCCTCGGTGACCGACGGGGAAGCCGACGGCGCGGACGGGGGCGACGCGGAGAGCGAGGCCGCGATGTCGGCCACCGGGGCCGGATCCGTCGGTCCCGCGCCGATCGACGAGGCGGCGTTCGTCGAGTTCGCCCGCGAGCGGCTGGCGCGGTTCAAGATCCCCAAGACGATCGCGTACACTGCGGAGCTGCCGCGGACGGTCTCGGGGACGGTCGACAGGGAGGCGACGCGCGCGCTCCTCCGCGAACACGGGGCGGACCCGCGCGGGAACCCCGACCTCGAGACCGCGGGGTTCGAGCCAGCCGACCCCGCGGAACCGCCCGCGGAGTCGGACGCGGCGGGGAACGAGTCGGACGCCGCGGAGCCTGACTCGGACGACTGGCCAGCGGGGGGCGGCGAGGCGGACGACGCTGCGGGAGGAGTGAACGACGCGGGCGCGCTCGAAGGCGGCACGGTGGCCGACGGAGAGCCTTCGTCGGATGCGACCGAGGGAGACGAGGTCGCGGCCGGATCGGAGGGAGTCACGCGACGCGACGCGGAGGTGGGCGGCGACGAGGACGGCGACGTGGAGACAAGCGGCGACGAGGACGGCGACGCGGGCGCTGACGGAGAACGCAGCGACACGGACGCGGTCGACGACGCGTGAACTCGCCCGGAGTTCTTCGTTGTTCCACGAAGGTTTTGTCCACGGGGTCCACAGGGTCGGTATGGAGTTGCTCGACGACAGCATCGTGCCGGAGCGCGCGCGAGACGTCAAACAGGAGGCCCGCGAGTTCGCCGACGAGTACATCGCACCGAACGCCGAGTCGTACTACGACACCGGCGAGTACCCGTGGGAGGTGCTCGAAGCCGGGATGGACGCCGGGCTCGTCGCGCAGGACATCGGCGAGGAGTACGGCGGGAAAGGGTTCGACCTCGCGCAGGTGCTCGCCATCGCGGAGGAGTTCTACCGCGCGGACGCGGGCATCGCGCTCACCCTCCAGCTCGCCAGCTTCGGCGCGGAGATGGTCGAGGACTACGGCACGGAGGAGCAGAAGGAGAAGTACCTCCGGCCGGTGGCCGAGAACGAACAGCTCTCGGGGCTCGCGGTGTCGGAGCCGCAGACCGGCTCCGACCTGGCGGGCATGACGACGAAGGCCGAGAAGGTCGAGGGGGGCTACGAGCTCACCGGCGAGAAGTACTGGGTCGGCAACGCGGTCGAGGCCGACTGGCTCACCGTCTACGCCAAGACTGGCGAGAGCGACGACCGTTACTCGAACTACACTCTGTTCATCGTCGAGACGGACTCCGACGGCTACGAGGCCGAGCACATCCCCGAGAAGATGGGGATGCGCGCGTCGAAGCAGGGCCACATCGTCTTCGAGGACTGCTTCGTCCCCGAGGAGAACGTCGTCGGCAGCGAGGGCGGCGGGTTCTACGCCCTCGCGGACTTCTTCAACCACGGCCGCGTCATCGTCGGGGGCCACGGACTGGGCCTCGCAGCCGCGGCCATCGAGGAGGCCGAGGCGTTCATCGACGAGCGCGAGGCGTTCGGCCGCACCATCGACGACTTCCAGGCCGTCCAGCACACGGTCTCGGACATGCGGATCGGCTTCGAGTCGGCGCGCGCGCTCAACTGGCGGGCCTGCGAGAAGGTCGCGAACAGCGAGGACGCCGGCTACTGGGCCGCGCTGGCGAAGACCAAGTCCACCGAGGTCGCCACCGACTGCGCCGAGAAGGGGATGAAGCTCCACGGCGGCCGGTCGAACCTCACCGAGCGCCGGATCGCCCGCGTCTACCGCGACGTGCGCATCCCGGTGATCTACGAGGGCGCCAACGACATCCAGCGCAACCTCATCTACCGGCAGTCGCGCTAGGCGGCGTTCAGAGCGTCGCCGCGAGCCGGCGCAGCGCCTCGTCACCCCCCGAGGCGAGCGGGTCGCCGTGCCCGACGCAGGCGACGTCGAACGCGGGGGCGCGCTCCGCGAGCGACCGGACGCTCGCCGCGACCGCGCCCGTGTCGTAGCTTATCACCCAGCCGGACTCCGTCAACTCGCCGTCGGACTCCGAGACGAGGTCGCCGAGCAGCGCGACGCCCAGTTCCTCGCTGACGTAGGCGACGTGGCCGGGCGTGTGGCCCGGCGTGTGGTACGCCGTGAACGAGCCGATCGCGTCGCCGTCGCGGACGCCGACGATTTCGAGTTCCGGGAGATCGGTGACGAGTCCGCCGAGCCGCTGTATCAGCCCTTTATGATTCCCGAGCGGGGGGGTCCGATAGCCCCGCAGCAGTTGCGCGTCGAAGCCGTAGGCGTGGACCGGCGCGTCGAGCTCCGGCGTCAGCGCCGCCAGCGTCCCGACGTGATCGAGGTCGTAGTGGGTGAGGAGGACGCGCCCGATCGCCGAGAGATCGACGCCGGCGTCGCCGAGGCCCTCTCGGATCGCGCCCTCGTCCCACGGCGTCCCGGCGTCGACGAGCGTCGGCACGTCGTCGAAGACGAGGTACGCGTTGACTCCGCCGCAGTCGAGTCGCCAGACGCCGTCCGCGATCTCCGTGGCCATGGCCGCGAGTAGGAGTCAGCGCGGTATGAACGCTGCCGTGGCGGAACCGACGGCGAGGGGACGGAACTCGCGCCGACGCTCTCGCGGGGTCGCCGTCGGCGACGCGAGCGACGAAAGCGCCAAGATGCCGGGGCCACACCACGGGGTATGCGACTCCAGGACTACTGGGGGATCGGGCCGAAGACGAGGGAGCGGCTCGCCGAGGCCCTCGGGACCGAGCGGGCGGTCGAGGCGATCGAGTCGGCCGATGTCCGCGCGCTCGTCGACGCCGGGCTCCACCGCGGCCGCGCGACCCGCATCCTCCGCCGGGCGAACGGGGAGGCCGGGATGGACGTGCTCGCGACTGGCGACGCGCGCTCGGTGTACGACGACCTCCTCGGGCTCGCGGCCGACGCAGCGCTGACCGCGCACGCGGCGGACCGCATTCGGGTGTTGACCCCGCTCCTCGACCGCGACGCCGTCGAGGCACGACTAGACCGGGTCGTCGCCGCCCGCGACGCGTGGACCGACCTCGACGAGGCGGACCGGGAGGCGGTCGCGGACGCGTTCGACGCGTACGACGAGGCCGCCGGCTCCGACCTGGCCGCGGTCGAGACCGCCGTCGCGCTCCGCGAGGCGGGGTTGACGGCGGGACCGTTCGCCGACATCGGCGCGCTGGACGGGGACCGCCTGCGCGACGCGGCCGACGCGCTCGCCGACGTCCGGGGGTCGATCGACCCTGCCGGCGGGCTCGACGGTGACGATATCGAGATCGCGGCGGGCGCGGACGCGGAGCTGGACCGGCTCCGCGAGCAGCTGTCCGCGGCGCGCGACCTCGCCGACTCCGCGTTCGACGTGCTGGAATCGGTCCGCGACGGGAGCCTCCGCGACTTCGAGGCGCTGGAGGCGGCGACGATCGACCACGTCGCGAGCGAGACGGGCGTCGAGCCCGCGACGGTCCGGGCCGCGTCGCCCGACGAGGCGCTCGACGCCGCCGACTTCGTCTCCGGGACGCTGCGGGACCTCGTCGTCGAACTCGAAGCGGCCGTCGAGGAGCGTGAGGCCGCCGTCGCGGCCGACATCCGCGAGCGGCTGGGCGACGAGTCCGCGGGGAGAGACGACGCGACCGCCGGCGGCGGCGACGGAGCGGACGACGGCGGCGACACCGCCGTCGCCCGCGCCGCGTCCGCCGTGTCGGACGCCGCCTTCCTGCTGTCGCTCGGGCGGTTCGCGGCGGAGAACGGGCACGTCCGCCCGACGCTCGTCGACGACGGCATCGCCGTGCGCGGCGCGCGGAACCCGTTCCTCGGGGGCGACGTCCAGCCGGTCTCGTACGGCGTCGGCTCGCACTCGCTCGCTGACGCGTCGGGCGTCGCAAGCGCCGACGCGCCGCCGACCGGCGACCGCGTGAGCGTCCTCACCGGGGCGAACTCCGGCGGGAAGACGACCCTCCTCGAAACGCTGTGCGCGGTGGCGCTGCTCGCATCGATGGGGCTGCCCGTGCCCGCCGACGCGGCCGAGGTCGGGACGTTCGACCGGATCGTCTTCCACCGCCGACACGCGTCGTTCAACGCCGGCGTGCTGGAGTCGACGTTGAAGTCGGTCGTGCCGCCGCTGGTCGCGGACGGCCGGACGCTCATGCTCGTCGACGAGTTCGAGGCGATCACGGAGCCGGGCCGGGCCGCCGACCTGCTGAACGGGCTGGTGACGCTCACCGTCGACCGCGGCGCGCTCGGCGTCTACGTCACGCACCTCGCCGAGGACCTGAGTCCGCTGCCCGAGGCCGCACGGATCGACGGCATCTTCGCGGAGGGGCTGACGAACGACCTGGAGCTCCGCGTCGACTACCAGCCGCGGTTCGAGACGGTCGGGAAGTCCACGCCGGAGTTCATCGTCTCGCGGCTGGTCGCGAACGCGGGCGACCGCGGCGTCCGCGCCGGCTTCGAGCACCTCGCGGGCGCGGTCGGCGAAGAGGCCGTCCAGCGAACGCTCTCGGACGCCGAGTGGGCGGCGAACGATGACTGAAGAGTCGGCGGACGACGCGGCCGGTCCCGACCGGATCCGGTCGATCGCGGTTCACCGCGAGGACGTGGCGAACGCGCTCGAGGCCACGCTCCGGAGCGACCGCGAGGTCGTCCTCCGCGCGACGCCGCCGTTCTCCGGGCGGATGCGCGCACGGCTCCACGCGCTCGACGCCGGCGGGAATGGAGGCCATAAGGGGAACGGTGGTTCCGACGACGCACCCGCGCCGCTCCACATCGACCCCCGGGACCTCGTCGCGGACGTGCCCCAGTACCCCGAAGTCGACGACACGGCCGCCGAACTCCCTGACGCGGACCTCGAAACGCGTCGCGAGCGACACGCCGAGAGCGTCGAGGCGTGGCGCGAGACCGTGCGCGAGCGCGTCGGTTCGACGGTCGAGATCGAGGTCGACGGCGGGGTCCGCAGCGTCGACGTGAACGCGCTCGGGTGAGCCGAGCCGGAGACCGGAACCGCCCGACCTAGAGCCGAAGCCGTTCCACCGACGTGCCGGCCGCCTCGAACGCCTCGTCCGTCGCGGCCGCGACCACGACGGTGTCCGCGTCGGTCGCGGCGTCGAGGTCGACCTCGAAGGCACCGTCGTCGTCGGGCGTCACGAGCCGCGAGGTCTTTCGGGTGTGGACGGCGACGGACTCGGCGTCCGTCTCGCCCGCGACGACGACCGCGTCCTCGACGAACTCGGCCGTGGCGGTCAGGTCGGGGCCTGCGGGGCGGTCGCGCTCGACGTACCGATCCCGGACGACCGCCGGCGTCTCGACCGGTTCGTCCGCGTCGACGCCGTGCGCCAACCGGACGAAGCCGGCCATCGACCACGCGAGGGGGGTCGCCCCCCCGGTGCCCTCGCCGAACTCCCAGCCGTACTTCGTCGGGTGTTCGCGGTCCCACACCTGCTCGGGGAGCATCAGCCCGGAGTTGCCGAACCCGGCCATCGTCTCGAGCAGGGCCTCGGGTTCGAGCGCATCCTCGTCGGTCCCGCCGAAGGCGTCGGGGCCGTCGGCGCGGGCGCGCAGCTCGTACTCGCCGCGCTCGCCGGTGAAGATCGGCCAGAGACGCCCGCGGCCGTCGCCGGTCCCGGCCCACGGCGCGCCGGGGTCACCGACCGCAATCTCGCCGTACGCGTCGCCGACGTAGCGGTACCAGGCGGCGCCGTGCGGCGTGTCCACCCGGATCGAGTCGTCGACGACCGAGACGGAGTTGCGGACGACCGGGTCGTCGGCGGGCTTGATCCCCAGCCGGACGAGTTCGAGGAAGCCGCCGTCAATTATCTCCCGCTCGTCGTACGTCGGCCCGTCGTTGGCGATGGTGCGCGGTCGGCCGGAGTCGGGGTTCCCGTCGGCCGTGATCCGGATGTAGTACGGGGTCCGATCGTGGCGGTCGGTCCCCGTCGAGGTCGCGCACCACTCCTCGACGCGCGCGGTCCAGTCGTCGGCGAGGGCGAGCCACGCCAGCGCGTCCGCACGGAGGGAGTCGGGCGATTCGGCGCCGTCACCGTCCGCCTCCTCGCGCCGGTCGGCCTCGGCGAGCGCGAGCGCCGCGCCGCAGACGAGGCCCGCTATCTCGGCCGCGATGCTCGACGGCGAGTAGCCGGCCTCCTCCTCCCAGCGCTCCTGTGCCGTCTCGGGGCCGTTCTCGGCGATGTAATCGAGCGAGCGGGCGACCTGGTCGTACGTGTAGCCGGCGTCGTCAAGCGTCACGCCGCGCTCGTACAGCTGCCACGCCATCACCGAGGGGAACCCGATGTTGTCCATCTGCTCGCCGCCCCACCGGGTCCGGCCGTCGATGTAGGTGTTCTGCGGGAGGAACCCGTCGTCGTCCTGCTGGGTGTTGTAGAGGTAGGCCAAGGCGTCCGCGCCGCGTTCGAGCTCGTCCATCTCGATCAGGGCCGTGAACACCTGATAGAGGTCGCGCGACCAGACGAAGTTGTAGCCGTAGCCGCGGTTCTCGGCGGCGTACTCGGTCTCGCCCCACGGCACCGACGGGCTGGCGATCCCCGCGCCGTCGTGGGCCTTGTCCTCGACGGCCGCCAGCGTCATCAGCGCGAACCGATACTGCGCCGCGAGGCCGGGGTCGCCGGCGACCGAGTCGGGAAGCTCACGGTCGGCGAGCCACGCGCGCCACGTCTGCGCGTACGCCGCCGCGGCGTCGTCGAACCCGCGAGCGAGCGCGCCCTCCGCCTCGCCGAGCGCGCCCGCCGTGTCCGAGTCCTCGGCGAACCCGAGCGCGACCGTGTCTCGCAGCGACTCGCCGCTGCCGACGAGACCGGCGAGCACGACGTTGCCGACCGCCTCGGGCGATTCCTCGACGCGCTCGCCGTCGCCGAACAGCGCGTCGGTGGCGTCGCCGTCGGCCGCGAGCGCGCTCGCCCAGTCGAACCCGTCGCCGCTCGCCAGCGCGAGCGCGGGGGCGAACGGCTCGCCCTCGTCGTCGACGAGCTTCCCGGGGTCGCGGTCCGGGTCGTCCTTGCGCGCGAGGAGGTGCGCCCCCGCGTCGCCCGCGACCCGCTCGGCGCGGTCGTCGGTGCCGACGTTCGCGATGGTGGCGTCGACGAGAGCGTACACGTCGTACTCGCGGGACCCCTCGAACCGGACGTCGGCGAGGATCGCGGTGCCGTCGGTGTCGACCGCGTACTCGACGGTGAGCGTCCAGCCGTGGCCGTGGCCGTCGCCGGTCTCGCGGATCGTCTGGACGTACGCCAGCGCGTCGTCGGCCGCCGGCTCGGTCGTCCGCTCGATCGTCTCCGTCGCCGAGACGTGGCCCGTCTCGGCGAAGGTCCGTATCGCGTACTCGGAGTCGGGATCGGCCACGAGGAAGTCGAACGTCCGGACGTTCATCACGTCGATCCGGGGGAACCGCGCCTCGGTGAGGGCCCCCTCGGTGAGCGTGAACCACACCGGGACCGGATCGTCGGCGTCGTAGTCGGCGGGCGTACCGACGCCGAACTTGCGGCCCGTGGTCCAGTGCGGCGCCGCCTCCGGGCCGGTCTCGCGGTCGTGCGGGACCGGGAGTTCGCCGCGGCTCGCCAGCGTCACCGTGGCGTCGATGCGGAGGGCGTGGGACCACGCGATCGGCGTCGCGCTGTCGAGGTCCCCGTCGTCGAACACCTGCTCCGCGAACAGCCCGGCCTCGTTGACGAAGGGACCGTCCGGCTCGCAGAGGGCGTAGAGGTCGCGCGCGTCGGCGAACAGCGGCTCCGCGGTCCCGCCGCGGTCCTCGACGACGCCCGCGAGCGTCGCCGCCGCGGTCGCGCCCCACAGCGTCGCGATCGACCACACCTTCGCGGCGCCCTGCTCGGCGGTGCGCCAGTCGTCGCCGGTGAACCGCACGAGCCCCTCCACAGCGGACGTCTCGCGCCGGAGCGCGTCGATCGACTGCCGGACGTGGGTGTTGACGCGGTCGAGGAAGCGGTCGAACTCGCTCGCCGCGACGGTGTCGACCGAGCCGGAGCCGTCGGTGGCCGCGGCGTCGTCGGGCGCGTCGTCGTCGGCCGCCGGCGTCTCGTCGAGCAGGGCGGCGTACTCGGCGGCCGCGGTCGCGAGCGCGAAGGTGCTGGCGTCGGCGCGGCTGTCTTGGTCCTCCTCGCCAGCGCGCTGGGGGAACCGGTCCGTGACGGGGGTCCAGCGCGCGTCGCGCCCGGGCGGCG
>NZ_NEWJ01000070.1:0-14618 GCF_002135045.1 Halorubrum sp. SD683 | reverse complement strand
CGAACGCACCGCGGAGCGGCACGCTGACCGGATCGCACAGCGGTACAAGGGGGGAGTCCATGACCGGTCGCTCGTCGCGTCCGGGGTGGTTCCGGAGGCCCCCGCGGGCGAGTACGCCGACGTGACGTACGCGGAGATGCGGGGGATCGTCCGGAACCTCGCGACCGGGCTGCGCGGGCTGGGCGTCGACGACGACACGCGACTGGCGATGTACTCGCAGACCCGCATGGAGTGGGCTCAGACCGACTTCGCGGCGCTGGCCGCTGGCGGCGTCGTGACGACCGTGTACGCCTCGTCGTCCCCGAGCCAGCTGCGCTACCTGCTGGAGGACCCCGAGGCGACCGTGGTCGTGGCCGAGAACCGCGAGATGCTCCGCGAGGTCCTCGCGGTGCGCGGCGACCTCGAACACGACCTCGACGCGATCGTGACCCTCGACGAGGTCGACACCGACGACCTCGGGGACGATGCCGACGCTGACGTGGACGACGTGTACACCCTCGGCGAGGTCCACGAGCGCGGCGCCGCGGCGTTCGACGAGGCGGCCTACGATGGATGGCTCGACGCGGTCGGCGTCGACGACCTCGCCAGCCTGATCTACACCTCCGGGACCACCGGGAAGCCGAAGGGGGTCAGGCTCACCCACGGCAACTTCCGGGACAACGTCTCCCAGTGTTACCGGCGGTTCGCGGACCGACCCGACCGCGACCCGGAGGTGCCCGGCATCTCCGCCGAGTCGACGACGCTGTCGTTCCTCCCGCTCGCGCACGTCTTCGAGCGGATGGCCGGCCACTACATGATGTTCGCGGCGGGCGCGACGGTCGCGTACGCGGAGAGCCCCGACACGCTCCGCGAGGACTTCGGGCTCGTCCGCCCGACGACGACCACCAGCGTCCCGCGCGTCTACGAGAAGCTGTACGACGCGATCCGCGAGCAGGCGAGCGAGTCGCCGGTGAAGGAGCGCATCTTCGAGTGGGCGGTCGACGTGGGCCGCGACCACCACGAGGCCGACGCCCCCGGTCCGCTACTCGACGCCAAGCGGGCGGTGGCCGATCGGCTCGTCTTCTCGTCGGTCCGGGAGGCGATCGGCGGGAACGTCGACTTCTTCATCTCGGGCGGCGGGTCGCTGTCGGCGGAGCTGTGCGCGCTGTACCACGCGATGGACCTGCCGATACTTGAGGGATACGGCCTGACGGAGACGTCGCCCGTCATCTGCGTCAACCCGCCCGAGAAGCCGAAGGTCGGCACCATCGGGCCGCCGGTGGTCGACACCGAGATCGCGATCGACGGCTCCGTGGTGGGACAAGAGGTCGCGGACCTGGCCGGCGACGTCGGCGAACTGCTCGTCCGGGGGCCACAGGTGACGGACGGCTACTGGAACCGGCCGGACGCGACCGCAGACGCGTTCGTCGACGCGGACGACCTCCCGACCGACGCCGTCACCGCCGGGACCCCGGCCGACGACCGCGTCGGCGTCGGCGGGGACGGCCCCGGAGACGCGGAGGCCGCCGCCGCGGAGCCGTGGTTTCGCACCGGTGACATCGTCCAGCTCCGCCCCGACGGCTACGTCGCGTTCCGCGAGCGCGCGAAGCAGCTGCTCGTGCTCTCGACCGGGAAGAACGTCGCCCCCGGACCGATCGAGGACCGGTTCGCCGCCAACGAGTTCGTCGAGCAGTGCGTCGTCCTCGGCGACGGTCGGAAGTTCGTCTCGGCGCTCATCGTGCCGAACTTCGAGAGGGTCGAGGCGTGGGCCGAGGCCAACGGGATCGACTTGCCCGCGGAGCGCGCCGCGGTCTGCCGCGACGACCGCGTCCGCGAGCGGATTCAGGAGGAAGTCGACCGCGTGAACGAGGAGTTCGAGTCGTACGAGAAGATCAAGCAGTTCCGGCTCGTCGAGGAGGAGTTCACCGAGGAGAACGACCTGCTCACGCCGACGATGAAGAAGAAGCGACGGAACATCTTAGACCGATTCGCCGACGAGGTCGAGGTCATCTACGAGGAGTAGAGCGGCCGGAACCGGGCAGAACTAGAAACCGATATCCGTCGCGAGAGAGTAAATTCGGCGATGGGTCCCCACGTACCGCCCCGATACGGCTTCGCCGCTCTGGGGGGGTGTTGTTTCGGCCTCGGTGTGCTCCACCTGACTCACGCGGGCCCGACCGTGGGGATCGCACTCGAATCGGTGCTGATACTCGGCCTCTCGGGCGTCGCCTTCTACACCGTTCGCGACCTCCCGCGCTGGGGGATCTCTCGCTCCGGCCAGTGGCGAGCGGTCCGGATCGGCGCGGGGACCGCGCTCGGGTTCACCGGGCTCGCCGCCGTCGTCTGGCTCATTTGGCTGATCGGACACCACGCGTTCAAGCTCCCCTTTCTGCTCTCGTTCGCCGCCAGTCTCGGCGCGGCGGTCGGGTCTCGCGGGAGCCTCTACGCGGTGAAGGCGGACGAACAGCTCACCGAGGCGCAGGAGCTCGCGACGCTGCTCTCGATCAACGACCGGGTGTTGCGCCACAACATCCGGAACGAGCTCTCGGTGGCGCTCGGGTACCTCACCGAGATCGAGGCGGCGGACGACAGCCCGGAGACCCGAGCGCAGGTGGCGACGATCCGCGACCACTTGGAGTCGCTCCTCGACACGAGCGAGCGGACGCGACGGCTCGCGTCGATCTGGCAGACCGACGCGCGCTGCTCGGTGGACCTGGTCACCGTCGTCGAGGAGGAGGTGGCGCAGTTGACCGCCGAAGCGCCCGACGCGACGATCCGCACGGAGCTGCCGGAGCGCTGCGTCGTCCGGACGCATCCGTCCGTCCGGGTCGCGTTCGAAGAGGCGCTGCGGAACGCCGTCGAACATAACGACGACGTGACCGTGACGGTGCGCGTGTGGCGCGACGATGCGGTACACCTCGTCGTCGCGGACGACGGACGCGGCATCCCGCGGATCGAGCGGCGGACGCTCCGAAACTCCGAGGAGACCCCGCTCGAACACACCGAAGGCGTCGGGCTGTGGCTGATCTACTGGGCCGTGAACCGGGCGGGCGGAACGGTCGAGTTCGCGGAGAACGAGCCGGGGGGAACTGCGGTCCGGATCCGCCTCCCCGATCGGCCGGATTCGGACGGCTCGGCCGGCGTCGACTCCGGAGAGGATCGGCGGTGAGAGTGAGGTCGGAAGCCTCGGAGTAGCGGCCGTGCGACCCGTGCGGGAGCGATCTCGGTCGGTTCGGGCGCCGCGTCGACCGCGTGGCGGCGCGAGCCGTTCGCTGGACACCGAGGTCGCGGTCAGTTCGTTAGGCGTGGGAGAAGCGCGCCGTTCGCGTGGCGTTAGGCCGACGACGGCGTGGACTCCGGCTGTTCGTCGCGCTCGACCGAGTCGCCGTCGGCCGGTGTCGACTCCGTCACGGGGTCGCCGAACGCGTACACCGTGTTGTGGCCGGTCACCTCGACGGTGAGGAAGTCGCCGGCCTCGACGCCGCGATCGGTCGCGTTCTGGACGATGATCTGTCGGTAGGCGCCGTCGCGGCACTTGACCGAGTCGCCCGTCCCCTCCTCGACGACGAGCACCTCGAACGTCCCGCCGACCATCGACTCGTACGCCTCGCCGACGACCTCCATCTTCAGCTCGGACATCGCCTTCGACCGCTCCTTCTTGACGGTCCCGCCGAGCCCCTTCATGTCGGCCGCGTCGGTGCCGGGGCGCTTCGAGAAGCGGGTAACGTTGATCTTTTCGGGCCGGACCTCGGCGAGCAGGTCCATCGAGCGCTCGTGGTCGGCCTCGCTCTCTGTGGGGAACCCGACGATGAAGTCGGTCGACAGCGTCCAGTGGTCGAGCCGGTCGTCGAAGGTGTCGACGACCTCGCGGAACTTCTCGACGCGGTGCTGGCGGCGCATGTCTTCGAGCACGTCGTCGGAACCGGACTGGACCGGCGCGTGGATGAAGTCGTACAGCTCCTCGTTCTCGGCGAACACGTCGGCCAGCTCCTCGTGGATGCCGTGGATGCCGCCGGGGTTCGCCATCCCCAGCCGCACCCGGAAGTCGCCGTCGATGTCGCAGATGCGGTCGAGCAGCTCGGGAAGCTTCCGGTCGCCGTCGTCCCAGCCGTAGACGCCCGTGTCCTGCCCGGTGACGCGGATCTCCTTCGCGCCGGCGTGGATCAAGGCCCGGGCCTTCTCGACGTTCTCCTCGACCGACGGGGAGTCGACCCGGCCGGTGGCGAACTTGGTGATACAGTACGAGCAGTTGCTCATACAGCCGCGCGCGATCGGGAGGAGACCGACGACGCCGTCGAGGACCGGTTCGGCGTCGGGCGTGACCGTCGGGCACTCGCCGTTGAGCACGTACGAGGGGACCTCGTCCCAGTGGAGGATCTCGGCGTCGACGTCGGCTTCGGCGAACATCTCGCCCTGTGCCAGCGCCATACAGCCGGTAACGACGAGTTCGGCCGTCGTCTCCGACAGCTCCTCGGCGCGGCGGAGCATGTTCCGCTCCGTCTTCTCGACGACGGTACAGGTGTTGAGGATGGCGACGTCCGCGTCGTCCGGGCCGTCGGCCGGGCGGTGCCCCCCGTCGCGGAGGGCGCGCTCGATCTCCCGGCTCTCTCCCCGGTTCGAGCTACAGCCGTACGTTTCGATGTGGTACGTCGCCATCGGAGTGTCCTTACTATCGGTCCCGAGGGCAAAAGCGCGACGGATCGGGGCGTCGGCGGCCCGGCGAGTCGGCCCCGTTCCGCGTCAGTCTTCCGCGACCGCGGCAGTCGGCGCGTCGGCCTCGGAGGCCGAGTCGGCGGTCGCCTCCGGCTCGTCGACGGGGTCGCGCTCGGCCGGCGGAACCGCTTGGTAGACGGACCGGCGGGCGTCGCGGGGGCACAGCCCCTCCTCGACGAGGCCGACCTCGGTGAGCTTCTCGACCGCGAACCGGACGGTGCGGGTCGAGAGGCGGGTCTCCTCGGCGAGGCCGGTCTGGTCGAACCGGCCCTCCGCGTCGAGCACGTAGTAGACCAGTTTGGCGCTCGGCGGGAGCGGTTCGAGCAGCTCGCGGGTTCCGTCGTCCATACGTTACTTACAGGGGCGAATCGCGCATAACCGTGGCCCGCCTGTGCGCACCCTGCGCACGCCAACCGTCTTTTTATATACTATGGTTCAGGGCGGAACTCGAACCGCGCGCCGTCCCTGTCGTCGACCGACAGTTCCCAACCGTGAGCGGCCGCGATCTCTCGCACGATCGCGAGGCCGAACCCCGTCCCGTCCGGGGTACTTGATCGCCCGTACTCCGTCGCCGCCTCGGGGTCGATGTCGAAACCGCGTCCGTCGTCCGCGACGTAGAAACCGTCCGGGAGCGATCCAACGGAGACCGTGAGGTCGTCGGCGTCGTCCGAGCCGTGCTCGACGCCGTCGTCGGGCGTTGCCCGACTGCTCGTGGAACCGTGTTCCACGCTGTTCGTAAACAGGTTCTCGAGGAGCGTCCGGAGCCGCTCCGGGTCGGCGTCGACCGCGTCCGTCGCAGCCGACGCGTCGAGCGTGGCGCCCGCCGTGTCGACGGTGCGCCACGCGCGTTCGGCCGCCTCGTCCAGCGGGACGGGCTCGATGTCGTCGACCGTCCGACCCTGCCGCGCCAGCGCGAGGAGGTCGTCTATCAGCTGCGTCATCCGGTCGTGGGCGTCTTCCACCCGATCGAGCTCATCGAGGACCGCCGCGTCGTCGGTCAGCGCCCGAGCCAGGTCCGTCCGGCCGGCCGCGACGTTGAGCGGGTTCCGGAGGTCGTGAGAGACCAGCCCGGCGAACTTCTCCAGCCGGTCTATCTCCCGCTGGAGCGCCGCGTCCCGCTCGCGCAGCTGTTCTGTCCGCTCGGCGTGGTTGAGCGCGACCGTGACGTTCGCGGCGAGGACGCGGGCCAACTGGACGTCCGTCGCGTCGAAGAACTCCGGCTCCCGCGACCCCAACGGCATCACCCCGTGTTCGCCGAGCGGGACGACGAGGAGGCTCCGGTGTTCGCCGTACCCGACCGCGGTGTCGACCGTGTCGAGGTCGTCGACTACGATCGGCTGGCCGGACTCGAACGCCTCCCAGACGCGGCCGTCGCCCGGACCGAACGCGGGGCGGTCGCCGAACGCCGCGGTGGCCTCCTCGCTTATCGCCGTCGGGCGGAGGACGTTCGTCTCCGGCTCGTACAGCCGGACCCCGCTGCTCGGAAACCCGAGGGTGTCGATCGCCGCGCGGGTGGCCACCTCGGCGATCTCCGCCCGCGAGTCGCCGCCGAACATCTCGCGGGTCGTCGCGTGGAGCCGCCGAAGCGTCCGCTCGATGCGTTTCTGGTCGTCGATGTCGGCGTAGACGCTGTAGAGGACCGTCTCGTCCGACTGCTTGACGGGGATGACGTGGAGGATAAAATCGCGAATCCCGTCGACGGTCCGCCGGCGCACTTCGAGCCGCGAGGGCTCGCCGCGTTCGAGGACCGCCTCCGGCTCGAACCGCTCGGCGCTGTCCGGGATGACCTCGTCGCAGACCTCCTCGTACCCGCTGTCGGCGCCGTAGCCGAACGTCTCCCGGAACGCCTCGTTGGCGGCGTCGAGGCGACGGCCGCCCCCGTCGAGGGCGACGGTGCGCACCGCCGGGAGGGGGAGGTCGTGGAACAGCGCCGTCAGCCGATCTCGCTCCCGACGGAGCGCGTTCTCCGTCTCGATCTGCTCGATGGCGTTGGCCGCGTGGGCCGCCAGCAGCTCCGCGAACTCGACGTCGCTCTCGTCGAACGCGGCGTGCCCGTTCGAGACGGCCTGTAACACCCCGTGGGAACCGATCGGGACGCTGATCGCTGACCGGATGTCGTCGGCGACCGGGTCCGCCACCTCCGACCCGGTCCGGCGGTCGGCTCCGACCGACGACCGACCCGGAGAGGAGGGGTCCTCCAGTTCGTCCGGGTCCGCTGGGTCGACGCTGAGGTTGTCGACCACCATCGTCTCCTGCTCCGCGACCGTGGTCCCGACGACCCCCTCGCCGATGTCGAACGCCCGGACCTCCTCCTCGCTGACGCTCTCGGAGAGGACGGCCGGGACGACCTTATCGCCGCGGCGGCGGGCGGTGACGCAGCGGTCGAACTCCAAGATGTCCTCGGCCGCGTCGACCGTCCGGTCGAACACCGTCGCAACGTCGGTCACCGATGCCAGCTCCGCCGCGAACTCGTGGATCGCCGTGACCTTCGCGTTCACCTCACGGAGGTCCCGCTCTGCCCGGCGGCGGCCGAGCGCGTTCGCGACGCTGTTCGCGAGCATCTCGTAGCGGTCGCGACCGGCCCCCTTCTGGAGGTAGTCCGTCACCCCAGCGGAGATGGCGTCGCTCGCGATCTCCTCGCTCCCCTTCCCGGTGAACAGCACGAAGGGGAGCCCGGGGTCGATATCGCGGACCGATTCGAGGAACTCGAGCCCGTTTGATCCCGGCATGTCGAAGTCGCTGACGACGCAGTCGACGCGGCCGTCGCGGACCACCTCCAGCCCCTCGTCCGGCGACAGCCGCGTCAGCGTCTCGATCCCGTCCACGAGCCGATCGACGTGCGTGGCCGCGAGGTCAGCCGCCCCCGGCTCGTCGTCGACGAACAGGACACATCGGGACGAGTCGGCGTTCGATCCCGGCGCGTCGGACGCGGCCGCTCCGGTCCCCGCAGAGGCGTCGCCGGGTTCAGAATTCATGTGCGTGTGTTTCCCTACCGGTAGTTTTAGCTTTCGCTCCGGATACCGAAATTGAAAAGCCCGCCGACCGCGGGGCCCTTACAGGAAGTCCTCGACGTGGTCGGCGACCTCCTCGGGGGTGTCCCCGACGGGGACGCCGGCGTCGTTGAGCGCGTCGATCTTCGACTGCGCGGTGCCGGTGCCGGAGCCGGAGACGATGGCGCCCGCGTGGCCCATGCGCTTGCCCGGCGGCGCGGTGCGCCCGGCGATGAAGCCGGCGACCGGCGTGTCCATGTGCTCGCCGATGAACTTCGCGGCCTGCTCCTCGTCCTCGCCGCCGATCTCGCCGCACATCACGACCGCGTCGGTGTCGGTGTCGGCCTCGAACGCTTCGAGGGCGTCGACGAAGGACGTGCCGATGATCGGGTCGCCCCCGATGCCGATCGCCGTCGACTGGCCGAGCCCGCGCTCGGTGAGGTTGTCGACGACCTGGTAGGTGAGGGTGCCGGATCGAGAGACCAGCCCGACGTTCCCCTCGGAGAAGATGTTACCGGGGAGGATGCCCAGTTTTGCCTCGCCGGGCGTGATGATCCCGGGGCAGTTCGGACCGATGAGACGGGTGTCGGTCTCGCTCAGGCGCTTGTTCACCTTCGCCATGTCCTGCGTCGGGATCCCCTCGGTGATCGCGACCGCGAGGTCGAGGTCAGTGTCCAGCGACTCGAAGATCGCGTCGGCGGCGAACGCCGGCGGCACGAAGATGACGGAGGCGTCCGCGTCCTCGGCCTCGACGGCCTCGTCGACGGTGTCGTAGACGGGGACGCCGTCGACCTTCTGTCCGCCCTTGCCGGGCACCGCGCCGGCGACGACGTTGGTGCCGTACTCGATCATCTGGCCGGCGTGGAACTTCCCCTCCCCGCCGGTGATCCCCTGGACCACCACTCTGGTGTCGTCGTCGACGAAAATGCTCATTGGGTCACCTCCTCCGCGTTCGCGACCGCGCGCTGGACCGCGTCCTCCAGCGTCTTCTCGACCTCGACGAGGTCGGTGTTCAGAATATCCATCCCCTCCTCGGCGTTCGTGCCGGCGAGCCGGACGACCACCTTCTTGGGGATCTCGTCGAACTGCTCTAGGGCCTCGTTGATCCCCTTGGCGACCTCGTCGCCGCGGGTGATCCCGCCGAAGATGTTGAAGACGACGGCGTCGACGTTGTCGTCGGAGAACACCATGTCGAGCGCCTGCGTGACGCGCTCGGCCTTCGCCCCGCCGCCGATGTCGAGGAAGTTCGCGGGCGCGCCGCCGTAGTAGTCGACGAGGTCGAGGGTCGTCATCACGAGCCCGGCGCCGTTGCCGATGATGCCGACGTTCCCGGAGAGGCGGACGTAGTCGAAGCCGTACTCGCCGGCCTTGCGTTCGAGGTCGTCCTCGTAGGACGCCTCGGCTATGTCGGCCAGGTCGGACTGGCGGAACAGCGCGTCTTCGTCGATGTTCATCACGGCGTCCGCGGCAATCACGTCGCGGTCGCCCGTGATCATCACAGGGTTGACCTCGATCTCGGAGGCGTCGTTCTCCTCGTAGAGGTCGTACAGTGTCGAGAGGATCGAGGCCACGTCGAGCGCCACGTCGGCGTCGACGCCGGCCTCGTAGACGACCTTCCGGGCTTGGTACGGGTGGAGGCCGAACGCGGGGTCGACGTGTTCGCGCGCGATCGCGTCGGGGTTCTCCTCGGCGACCTCCTCGATGTTGACGCCGCCCTCGGTCGACACCATCAGGACCGGCTTCCCCTCGCCGCGGTCCATCGTGACGCCGACGTACAGCTCGTCGACGAAGTCGACGCCGGCCTCGACGAGGACCTGATCGACGGTGTATCCCTTCAGGTCCATCCCGAGGATCTCGTCGGCGTACTGTTCGGCCTCCTCGCGGTCCGTCGCGATCTTGATCCCGCCGGCCTTGCCGCGGCCCCCCACGTGGACCTGCGCCTTGATCGCGGCCGGGTACCCGATCTCGTCGACAGCGTCGAGCGCCTCGTCGACGCTCGTCGCGAGCCGGGAGTCCGGAACCGGGATCCCGGCATCGGCGAAGAGAGACTTCGCTTGATATTCGTGAAGTTTCATCCGTGTGGGATCGGTACCGACACCGGCTTAAATGGTTCCGATTCGACGCGCCTCCTTTGGCATCGGGCGTCTGCTACCCCCATGGATCCCGCCGAATTCCTCCGGAACGGGACGGTCAGCGTCCCGGCGGAGACGTACGCGGTCTGCCGGACCGACGGCGAACACCCCGGCGCGTTCGCGACTGTCCGGGAGGTCGGTGAGACGACGGTGGTGGTCGACCAGGACGAGGCGGACGCCGTCGCGACCGACGCGGTCGAGCCCGGGTGGAAGCGCCTCACCTTCGAGCCCAAGCTCCCCTTCGAGCTGGTCTGGTTCCTCGCGGCGGTCGCGACGGCGCTCGCCGAGGTCGACGCCTCGGTGTTCGTCGTCTCGTCGTACGCGACCGACCACGTGTTCGTCAAGCGGGACGACCGCGCCGCGCCCGTCCGGCGGCTGGAAGCACTGGGCTGCGAAGTCGCCGACTGAGGTCGCCGAGCGGGCGGCTTAGTCCTCGTCGCCGAGGATGACGCGGTGGGTCATCGCCTCGGGGGCGAGCACCTCGTCGGCCTCCTCCTCGGTTAGGTAGCCGGCCTCGACCGCGGCCTCGCGGACGCTCTTCCCCTCCTTCAGGGCCGTCTTCGCGACCTTGCTGGCCTTATCGTAGCCGATCGCGGGGTTCAGCGCGGTCGCCAGCGCCATCGACTGCTCGACGCGTTCGCGCGCGAACTCCTCGTTCGCCTCCAGCTTCCCGACGAAGCGCTCGCCGAACGTCTCGGCGACGTTCGCGATCAGCTTCGCGGATTCGAGGAAGTTGTGCGCGATGACCGGCTTGTAGAGGTTCAGGTCGATCTCGCCGCGCGCGGCGCCCGCGGAGACGGCGGCGTCGTTGCCGACGACCTGCTTGTGGACCTGGTTGACCGACTCGGCGACGACGGGGTTGATCTTCCCGGGCATGATCGAGGAGCCGGGCTGGTTCTCCGGCTGCTCGACCTCGCCGAGCCCGTTGCGCGGGCCGGAGGCGAGGAGCCGCAGGTCGTTGGCCATCTTGTTGAGGCTACCCGCGATCGTTCGGAGGGCGCCGTGGCCCTCCGCCATCGCGTCGTGGGCGGCCTGCGCCTCGAAGTGGTTCTCCGCCTCGCGGAACTCCGTCCCGGTCTCGTCGGAGATGTACTCCGCGGCCAGCTCCGGGAACTCGGGGTGGGTGTTGAGCCCGGTCCCGACCGCGGTGCCGCCGAGGGCGAGTTCGCGGAGGTTCGACTGGACGGCCTCGGCGCGCTCGATCCCCTTCGATACCTGCGTCCGGTAGCCGCCGAACTCCTGGCCGAGTCGGATGGGGGTGGCGTCCTGGAGGTGCGTCCGGCCCGTCTTGACGACACCGTCGAATTCGGTCTCCTTGGCCTCCAGCTCGGCGTGGAGCGTCTCCAGCGCGGGCACGAGGTCCTTCTCGACGGCCTCCAGCGCGGCGACGTGCATCGCCGTGGGGATCACGTCGTTCGAGGACTGGCCGTAGTTGACGTGGTCGTTGGGGTGGACGACCCGGTCGCCGATCTCCGCGCCCGCGATCTCGGCGGCGCGGTTGGCGATCACCTCGTTAGCGTTCATGTTCGAGGAGGTGCCGGAGCCGGTCTGGAACACGTCGACCGGGAACTGGTCGTCGTGCTCGCCCGCGATCACCTCGTCGGCGGCGGCGACGATGGCCTCCGCGGTGTCGTCCTCGACGAGCCCGAGGTCGCGGTTGGCCTGCGCGGCCGCCTTCTTGACGACGCCGAGCGCGCGGATGAAGCGCCGGCTCATCCCGATCCCCGAGACGGGGAAGTTCTCGACGGCGCGCTGGGTCTGCGCGCCCCAGTAGGCGTCCGCCGGCACCTGCATCTCGCCGAGGCTGTCCTCCTCCGTGCGGTAGTCGTCTCCCATGCCTCGGCCTTCCCGCGAGACGCTGTAAAAGGTACTGGAAGGCGTCACCCACGTGAAATCGTGCGGTACGGTAGCAACACAATTGCCACCGAGAAACACGACTTTTACGAGGGTTCCGGCGACTGCCTCGATGGGGCGAGCGCCGCCACGAAACCGCCTGTGGCGCCACACTTGAGATGTATCGGCCGCTCTCGGCCGGGAATTTAATTCGACTAAAACCGGTTCAACTCGGGGCGACGGCGTTCCCGTTATATACCGGTCCGGCGGCAACGGCCGAGCGCCAATGAGCTCGAACGACTCAGCGATCGGAACGGCGCTCGACCGCGACACGGTCCGGTCGACGAGCAGACTGCTGATCGGCGCGCTGGCGGTGGTCGGCGTGCTCTCGCTCGTGACGCTGCTACCGGGGGTGGACCGGCTCGTCCCGTTCGCGCCGGTGACGTTCGCCGCGGTCGCGACGGGCGTCGTCGCGCTCGCGGTGGCCGGGATCCTCCTGTACGCCGCGCCGAAGTTCGCGCTGCTGACGCGCCTGGCGCTCGGCGAGGCCGACGCGGAGGGGGACGCTCGCCCGGACCGGATCGCCGAGAACGCGGGCGGCGTGGTCCACTGGCTCGTCGTCTTCGGGGCGGTGCTCGTCGCGTACCGCGGGCTCGCGGGCGTCGCGGTCCCCGTGTTGAACGGCGCCGCGTGGGCGTACGACGCCGCCTTCCTGTTCGTCGCGCTCGTCCCAGTGGTGTTCCTCGTCGCCCGCCTGACCGTCACGGTCGACCCGCTCGCTGAACTGGTCGCCGACCGCGTCGCGGGCGGCGCCGGCGCCGCAAATGACGACGGTGCCGGCGACGACGACGAGGTCGACGACTCCGCGGCCGAATTCGACGAGCCGACTGCGAGCGAGACCGGCGAGGACGGCTGACCGAAACGCCGACGCCGCACTCCCTCATTTAAAAATGAACGGGAGCGTGACGAGCGCCCCGTTGATCCCGAACGCGACCAGCAACAGCAGCCCGAGCGGCGGATCGTCGCCCGGATAGGTCGCGAGCAGCACGAGCGCGCCGACTCCCAGCGCGGCCAGCCCGAGCGTCAGCGCGGCGTCCGACCACCGGTTCCACGCGTCGTCGAGCGCGGGTTCGAGCCTCGCGAGCGGCCGGTCGGTCTCGGGGTCGTCGCCAGCACGGTCGGATCGGTCAGTCCACGCCGTATCGTCGACCGGCTCGTCGAGCCACGCGTCGCGTTCGGCGGTCCGTTCCGCTGTTCCACGTGAACCCGAATCCCCCCGGCCGAGCAGCCGCCGGATCCCGGAGCGGCCGGCGGCCGCGAACAGCGCCGCGACCGCGACCGCGGCGAGTCCGCCGAGGACGGTCGCAGAGGTGACGCGCGCCTCGACGGCCAGAAAGAGCGCGACGAACGCCAGCAGCGAGACCGCGGCGAGGACCCCGCGGACGGCGCGGACGAGTTCGGATCGCATCGGCATGGAGGGTGGAAGCGGGAAGTCGGCGGAAACGCGGCGCGGTTTCAGGCCTCGTCGACGGGGAGCAGCCCGGCATCGCGGAGGTCACCGGCGAGCGCACCGTCGCCGTGCTCCACGTACGCTTCGGGCGTGTACGTCTTGATTTCCAACGCGTGGACCGACTGCGTCATGTGATCGCCGACCGCGTCGTACACGCGCTGGTGCTGGTCGACGAGCGATTCGCCCTCGAAGGCCGGCGAGACGACGACGGCCGCGAAGTGGGCGTCCTCGTCCTCGTCGTTGTGGATCCGGGGCGCGGTGACCCGGGCGACCGCGTCGGGGAGGTCCGCCTCTATGAGGTCGGCCACCTCGTCGGGTTCGATCGGCATGGTCCCGCTCGGTTGCGGAGGGGCAAAAGTCGACCGGCCACGTCCGGCGGGGCGAACGCGCTCTGGCAAGGGGAGCGCGCTCAGACGCGGTCGAGCCGCGAGAGCCCGTTCCAGATAGCGTCGACGAGCCGCGACTCGGCGTCGTCACCGGGGGCCGTCTCCTCCCACCCGCGTGCGACGGCGTCCTCCAACACCGCGAGCGAGTGGTTCTCGAAGTTGTTCATGCCGCGGAAGGACTCCAGCGCGTCGCGAGCGTCCTCGCCGAACTCCGCGGTCGGCTCGCCGTCGTAGAAGCCGAGGTCGGCGAGCGCCGACCCGACAGCGACCGCCGTCTCGCCGGCCAGTTCCCGCGTCTCGTCGGGCGCCTCGCGTTCGAGGAGGGTCACGTCGTATATCTTGAACACGCGCTCCAACTCGTCGATCGGCCGCTCGTGGTCATCGACGCGCACGTCGACCCAGCGGTCGTTCCTGCCGTCGTAGCCGCCCTCGGGCTTCGCGACGTACAGCGCCGCGGACTGCTCGCCGCGCTTGTCGCCACCGGCCTCGTTGCCCGCGTGGAGCGCGGCGATCAACCGTTCCGGGAGCCCCCCGTCGGTCTCCTCGAACGCTGCGGCCATCGCGTCGAGGGTGTCGGCGTTCTCCAGGATGTTCCCCTGGACCGTGTAGTGGTCACCCTGTCGGTCGCCCGCGTGGTCGTGACACTCGTCGCCCGTGAACGCCGCCGGGGGCTCCTCGGGGTCGACGCCGACGATCCCCACCTGCCGCGAGGGCGCCTCGTCGTCGGCGCCCGTGAGCCGGTCAATCGCCTCCGCGGGGGCGTGCCCCTCGCGGAGCAGGTCGAGCCCGTCGGGGCCGTAGGCGACGTTCGCGAAGCTCTGTGTGGCGACCGCGCCCGCGTCGGCGCTGACGAACGGGACGACGGCGCCGACGCCGACGAACTTGGACTGGACCGCGACGCCGACCGCGTCCGTCTCCGGATCGCGCGCGGCGATCGAGAACGTCGAGGGTCGAGGTGGCATACGGAACCGATCGTGGGGGGCGACGAGCATAAATCCGCCCGTCGCGCGAGCCAGAGTCGAGCGCTTCGGGCGGCGTCACGTCGCCACTTCGGTCGGCATCGCCCCCGCCGCCC
>NZ_NEWJ01000006.1:0-66445 GCF_002135045.1 Halorubrum sp. SD683 | reverse complement strand
CGCCCGGACGACCGCCGCGGTGGGCGCCGCGGTCGTCGCCGTCGACGCCGGCGGCTCGCCGTCGAACGGGTCGACGACGCGGGCCGGGTCGAAGCCCGCCCCGCGGACGACCGACTCGCCCATTGGGTCCGCGGCTACGGAGACGGCGGCGTCGGGTTCCACCGCGGCCAGTCGCTCCAGCATCCGCCGCGCCCGGTCCGGCGCCCGCGGCTCCGCGCCGCGCTCGACCGCCTCGGTCACCTTCCCGTCGGTCCCCTTCAGTCCGACGCGGCCGCCCATCCCGGCGACCGGGTTCACCGCGATCCCCACGTGCATGACAAATAGTTCGCCGCGCCGGCCCCTTAAGCGAGACGCGTCCGGGTCGGAGCGCGCGGGCGCCCGGAACCGTCGGTCGGACCGGCACATAAAGGCCCTCAACACCGGGACACGGCACTCAACACGTGTCCGCTCGTAGTTGTCACCGCCGGTGGAACGAGCCCGCCATCGGTAACCTGCTCGTCTCATCGGGACTGGATCCCTCCCGCGGTAGCTGCCACACGCCCACGTCTCCCGGTCCCGTTTTCGTACCCCTGCCGCGGTGCTCGTCCGTCGGTCTGCCCCCTCTCGTCCGAGAATCAATACTTAAGGCGCCCCCAGAACAACGCCGAGATATGATCCTCGAAGCCGCCGTGACGGAGCCGCTGCCGATCAGCGCGACCGCAGGCGCGATCCTGCTCGCGAGCCTCGCCCTCGTCGTCGTGTGGATCGCGTACCTCTACCGGTAGCCCCGCCTCGGCCGCCGACCGTCTGCCCTCCCTACACGCTCAGGCGGACCGCTCCTCGACCGCGTCGGTCCGCTCGCGGATCCACGCCGCCGCGCGCTCGGCCTCTGCCTCGCTCTCGGCCGTGATCTTCACGGTCACGACCTCGCCCGGATACGAGCCGACCCGCACGTCGAACCGCTCGCGCAGCGACGCGAACCGGTCGAGCAGCTCGCTCTCCGGCTCGTCGACGTCGACCGTGAGCACGTGGGTCGGCGTCCCCGCGAACTCGTCTTCGACCAGATCGAACATCGCTTTCATCTCGTCCGGGACTCCCGGAAGGACGTAGACGGACTCGACGACGGCGCCCGGCGCCACCCCGGCCTCGTTCGGCAGCGGTCGGCAGTCGGCCGGGAGGTGCGTCGTCTCGGCGGCGAGGTCGTCGCCGCTGTACCCGCGGTCGGCGAGCCACGCGGTCGCCTCCGCGTTCGCTTCGAGGCCGCGCCCGAACGCGGCCGCGACCGCCTCCATCGTCACGTCGTCGTGCGTCGGCCCGAGCCCGCCGGTGACAATCACCGCGTCGTACTCGGCGTGGTACTCGTTGACGACGCGCGCGATCTCGGCGACCTCGTCCGGGACGACGGTCACCCGCCGGACCGCGACGCCCCGGGCGTCGAGGCGGTCGCAGAGCCAGGTGGCGTTCGTGTTCTCGGTGTCGCCGACGAGGAGCTCGTCCCCGACGGTGACGACGGCGGCGTTCATACCAGTCTCAAGCGGCGCGTGGTAGAAAAGGACCGCGGCGCGGGCTGACGCCCCGACGACGGCGGCCGGTCGCGCCCGTTATAGCAGGCCGTCATCGTCGTCGTCGTCCTCGTAGACGCCCAGTCCGAGGTCGCGGCGGCGCTGGCGGAGCGCCTCCAGCTGTCGCCGGAAGTAGAGCGTCCCGGCGACCGCGGCGACCGCGCCGATGACGAGGATAACGCCGAACACCACGAGGTCGCCCTCGCGGTACGACTGGACGACAATCGAGCCGCTCGTCACCTCCTCCCAGACGATCCGGTCGCGGTCGCCGACCGTCTCAACCGCGTGATCGCGCGGCGACACGTGGCCGACGATCGGCACCTCCGTGCTGAACTGCGGCGGCAGCGTCACCGCGTACGACCCCTCGACGTACGCGCGCATGCTGAACCGTCGCGGGGACCCGGCACCGGCGAAGGCCGCCTTCCCGCCGCTCATGTCGTCGGCGAAGCGGATCCAGGTCTCGTCGGTCGTGCGCTCGATCTCGCCGCCGCGGGCGCGGAACTCGCTGCCCGTGATCACTTCCCCGTCGGGGTACTGGTAGCGGAACGCCTCGAACTCCAGCGGCTGGTCGCCGGCGTACGGCGTCTGCCGGTACAGCCGGATCTCCTCCCGGTCGTCGACCGCGTACACGACGGTGTACCTGGCGTCCGTGGTGAGGTTGAACGCGGCGTCGCGGTCCGTGTCGAAGTCGTACCCGTGCGGCGGCTCGGCGTCGAGCGTCTCGTTCGTCACCTCGCCGCCGCCGGTCGCGTAGCCGAGACAGCCGGCGCTGACCGCGAGGAGAGCGATCGCCGCCACCGCGAGCGCGAAGCGTCTGTTCACGTGTGATCAGGTTAGACGACGCAGCGCATCTCGGCCGGGAGGTACGAGCCGATGGCGGCGAGCAGTCCCGGCGGGTCGGTCCCTTCCGCGCAGACGATGCTCTGTTCGAGGAGTCCCAACCGCTCGACGGTGACGATGTCCTGCGCGTGGCCCGCGCGGTTCACCGTCGCCCGCGTCTCGCCGCGGGTCGCCGAGTTGACGTTCACCCGGCCGTCGCCGCGCTGCCAGTCGTACAGCCGGTCGCGCTCGCCGTCGGCGAGCCGGCTCTGGTCCGCGTCCGGGTCGCCCGGATCGCCGCCGTAGACGAACCGCACCGGGAGGTGCTGGACGAGCCCGAACCGCTCGACGACCTGCTCCGGCGAGCCGACGCCGAGCCCCAGCTCGTCGGCGGGGACGAACACGTCGACGCCGGCGTCGAGGGTGATACCCACGTCGTCCCACGATTCGAGGGTTCCGACGTACGTCTCGCCCGCTTCGAGGCCGCCGTCGTGGGCGACGACCTCGCCCCACGTCTCCCCGAGGACGTTGCGCGCGACCGGGGCGTCCTCCCCGGTCACGTCCACTTGGACGAACTCGTCGTCCCGAACGCCCACCTGCCAGTCGACGTCGAGTTCGCCGACGTCGTTGGCGACGAGCGAGTCCATGCCGTCGAGCGCGCGGTCGCGGGCGTCGCCCTCGACGTAGCACTTGGTTGCGAGGACGACCATCAGGCGGTCACGTCCGCGTTGAGCTCGTCGCGCAGCTCCTCGATGCGCCGGTCCATGGCCTCGCGGAGCCGGTCGTTCTCCATCGCCTCCAGCGGCGAGCCGCACTCGGGGCACTCGAAGCCGAAGTCCATCGCCTCGCCGAACTCGAAGCGGATCGAACACACCTCACAGAGGTAGAACTCGTGGGTGCGCTCGTACTCCTCGCGCTCCTCTAGGGCCTCGAGCAGTCGGTACATCTCTTCCTGGAGGTTCTCCGGGATGTTGTCGTAGTGGAACGTCCACAGGTACGTGAGCCAGCCGGAGTCCTCGTCGCGGACGCGGCGGTACGTCGCCAGGTCGTTCTCGTACAGGATGAACAGCGCGCGCCGCACGTCGTTGAGCTCCAAGCCGAGCTCCTCGGCCAGCTCCTCGTCGGTGACCTCGCCGTCGGGCGGCGCGGCCGCGACCGGCATCCCCGTCGGCCCCACCAGCTCGTGGAGGTACTTCTGGATGACGGGGTCGTTCAGTAGATCCTCAAAAGCCATTACGGGAAACTGGTGGTGGAATCCGGTTAAAACCTCCGAAAGGCGCGGTCGCGACGCGTCCCGCCCGCCCGAAAAGCGGGCCCTGCGCCGCCCCCGCCGGACCCGCGGGTCCGGCAGAGCTTTACGCGCCGTGACTCACACTCACCCCGTATGGCAGACTCGGTCGACGGACGGGGGCGACGCGCCCTCGGCGCCCTGGCGCTCCTCGCGGTCCCGGTCGTGCTGGCGGCGGTCCCGCTGGTTCCGCTCGCCGCGCTGCTCGGCCCCGGCGGGCTCGGGACCGTCCCGCTCGGCGCGCCGGGCGGGCTGCTCGCGGCCGTCGTCGTCGGCCCCGCGCTCTCCGCGCTCCTCGGTCCCGCGCTCGTCGACAGGCGGATCGCGCGGCTCCCCCGTGCCGACCTAGACGACCGCCGCGCGGACTTCGTCGCCGACCGCGTCGAACACCTCGCGGGCGAGGTCGGCGTCGACGCGCCGCCGGTGACCACGGTCCGCGCCGACGCCGCGAACGTCGCCGTCACGGACGGTTACCGCGGGGCGCGACTGGTGGTCTCCACGCGGCTGCTCGCCCTGCCGAAGGCGGACCGCGACGCGGCGTTGCGCCACGCGCTCGTCCGGCTCCGGACGCGGCGGGCGCTCCTCACCACCGCGACGCTGCCGGCGCTGGCGGCCGTCGAGACCGCGGCGCTGCTCGCGACGCTGCTCGTGGGACGCCGCGGCGACCGGACCGCCGCCGACCGGCGCGTCAACCGGATCCACGGGTACGAGCCGGACCGCGAGCGCATCCCGTCGTGGGCGTACGCGGCCGCCGGCGTCCTGTGTTGGCTGTTGCTCCTCCCGGCGTGGGTCCCCGCGACGGTCGGCGATCGGCTCTCCGTCGCCGGCGGGCGGCGGGCCGCGGACGCGCTGGTCGCCCGGGTCGGAAGCGAGGAGCGCGAGGGGCTCGCCAACGCGGTCGCGTTCGCCGGTGACGCCGCGGGCGCCGGCGACTGGCCCCCGCTCCTCGACCGGCTCTCCTTCGTCTCCATGGCCGACGCCGAGACGGGGCGGGTTCGCGGGACGAGCCGGCAGGAGGCCCGGACGCGGCTCGCGCGGCTCCGCTCGAAGCGGACACTGTAGGGGAAGCGGCTCGGTGTATCGGCCGACTCAGGGCCGCACCGGGACTTCCAGGCGGACCGTCGTCCCCTCACCGTCGGTGTCGATGTCGAACTCGCCGCCCGCCTTGGCGACGACCCAGTACATGAGCCATATGCCGAGCCGGTCCGCGTGGGTCAGCGAGGTCTCGCCAGCCTCCAGCACCTGCGTCTCGTGGTCCGGGATCCCCGGGCCGTCGTCCTCGACTTCGATCGCGATCCACTCCGGCGGACGGCGCTCGACGCGCACCTCGACCGACGGCGTCGCCGCGTCGTTGTGCTTCACCGCGTTCTCGGCCGCCTCGGAGACGGCGACGGGCAGGCCCACGGCGGTCGTCTCTATCGGTCCGTCGTCGGGTAGCGATATGGTCACCGACGCGTCCGGGTAGCGGCTGCGGAGCCGGTCTCGGAGCTCGACCAGTTCGTCTCGGAGGTTGATCGGGGCGTCGAGCCCGGGCGGTGAGACCGTCTCGTCGACGGTCTGGACGGCGCCCGCGATCCCGGTGAGGTCCGAGGCCGTCTCGGCGATGACGTCCAGCGACCGACGCCGCGACTCTTCGTCGGGGTCGTCGCGGAGGAGGTCCGCGTACCCCTCGATGAGGTTCATCTTGTTCCGGAGGTTGTGGTTGAGCACTCGGGCCATCACCTCCAGCCGCCGCTCGCGGATCTTCCGCTCGGTGATGTCGGCTTGGAATCCGACGTAGCTCGTCACGTTCCCCTCCTTGTCGCGCAGCGGCGCGATGGAGAGCCGGTTCCAGAACTTCTGGCCGTTCGCCCGATAATTGAGGATGTCGACCTCGACCGGTCGGTCCTCGTCGAGGGCCCGCCGTATCCGCGCCCGGGACTCCTCGCCGGTGTCGGGGCCCTGAAGGAACCGACAGTCCTCGCCGAGGATCTCGTCGCCGTAGCCGGTCAGCTCCTCGAACTCTCGGTTGTGGTACACGAGCGGGCTGTCGTCGCCGTCGGTCGCCCGCGCGAGGGTGATCCCGACGGGCGCCTCGTCCATCGCCCGCTCTTTGCGCCGCAGGTCCGCGACGGTCCGCCGGAACCGGAGCGACGTCCGCCGCCGCTCGGTCAAGTTCGAGACGCGCGTCACGAGCGCCCGGCGTCCGACCGGGAGTTCGATGACGTCGTCGACGCGCTCCCACGCGGCGTGGCCGAGCCCCGCCCGCGACCCTTCGCTCACCAGCAGTACGAACGGGAGGAACGCGGGCTCGGCGCGCTCGCGTCGAGCGTCGATCGCGTCCGCGGCGGCCTCGAAGGCGCCGGCGTCGAGGAGACAGCAGTCGAACTCGCCGTTCAGCGCGTCCGGCGACTCGGCGGTCCGAACGGCGTACCGGTCGGACAGCGCGTCGGACAGGAGCCCGCGGTCGCGGTCGGCGTCCATCAGGAGGAGGACCGTCGCGCGGTCGCCGTCGCGGGCCCGGGAGAGAGCGGGGCCGGCGTCGTCCCCGGCGGGGCGGTCCGGGGGCCCGCCGCCGTCATCGCCCCCGGACTCCGCGTCCGACTTCGAATCCATCTCGTCGTATCTGAGTCGGGGAGCCACTAAGAACTACCCCATATATATCACGGTCGGGGGCGAGTACCACGGTATGACAACGTCGCTATCCGAGCGGGCGTCGACCGGCGTCGACGGCCTCGACGAAGTGCTGTCGGGCGGGCTCGTCCCCACGCGGAGCTACATGGTCCGCGGACAGGCCGGGAGCGGGAAGACCATTCTGGGGTTCCACTTCCTCCAGCGGGGCGTGGACGAGGGGGAGACGGCGCTCTTCGTCAACCTCGAAGAGGACCTCCGCGACCTGAAGGCGAACGCTGACGCGCTCGGCTTCGACACCGATTCGATCGAGTTCCTTGACCTGAGCCCGGGCGCGGACGCGTTCGTCGAGGACGAGTCGTACGAGGTGTTCGCGCCCTCGGAGGTCGAGCGAGAGCCGCTGACCGAGCGGATCGTCGAGGGCGTGACGGCGGTCGACCCCGACCGGGTGGTGGTCGACCCGCTGACGCAGCTCCGGTTCCTCCTCTCGGACGACTACCAGTTCCGCAAGCAGGTGGTCGGATTCATGCGGTTCCTGAAAGACAGGGGGGCGACCGTGCTGTTCACCGTCCAGAACACGCGGTCGCTCCCGACAGACGACCTCGAGTTCATCACGGACGGGACGGTCCGGCTCGACGCGGGGGCGTACGGCAAGACGGTCAGCGTCCCCAAGTTCCGGGGGTCGTCGACGCAGAGCGGGGACCACGCCTACCGGATCACCGACGCGGGAATGGAGGTGTTTCCCGCGCTCCAGCCCGGCACGCGGGACGAGGAGCTGGCGTTCGAGCAGGTCTCGTCGGGGATCCCCGAGGTCGACGAGCTGCTCCACGGCGGGATCGAGCGCGGCACCGTCACCATCGTGAGCGGCCCGACCGGCGTGGGGAAGACAACGCTCAGCACCCAGTTCATGAAGGAGGCCGCGGGCCGCGGGGAACGCTCCGTGATCTACCTGTTCGAGGAGAACCGGGAGACGTTCCTCGCCCGGTCGCGCGCGGTCAACATTCCCGTCGACGAGATGCTGGCGAAGGGGACGCTTCAGGTGACGGAGGTGGAGGCGTTAGAGCGGTCGCCACAGGAGTTCGCCCGCATGGTCCGCGACGAGGTCGAGGAGGAGGGGGCCGACATCGTCATGATCGACGGCATCTCCGGGTATCGGCTGACCCTGCGCGGCGAGAAAGAGCAGATGCTCCAGCAGATGCACGCGCTCGGCCGCTATCTCAAGAACGCGGGCGTCACCGGCCTCTTCATCGACGAGACGCGGAACGTCACGGGGGAGTTCCGCGCGACGATGGAGAACATCAGCTACCTCGCCGACAACATCCTCTTCCTCCGGCACCTAGAGGTCGGCGGCGAGCTCCGCAAGGCAATCGGCGTGTTGAAAAAGCGGACGAGCGACTTCGAGCGGACGATCCGCGAGTTCAAGATCACGGAGCACGGGGTCACCGTCGGCGAGCCGATGTCGGGGCTCCGCGGCATCCTGAGCGGGACTCCGGAGGTCGTCGAGCGAGACGCCGAGCGCGGCGACGCGGGAGAGTAGCCGGGTCAGTCGCGGCGCTCGGACGCTCGGTCGTTCCCGGGGCTGTCGTCTCCAGCCTCGTCGTCCCCGGCGCTGTCGGTTTCGGTCCCTGCGTCGATCACCGTCTTCCCGGTCGCCTCCGGGACGACGCGCCGGTCGGCGTCGGCCCACTCGCGGCCGAGTTCCGCCCCGTCGAACAGGCGGTCGAGGAAGACGGCGAGCCCCGCGACCTCCGAGTGCGGCTGGTTCGTCACGCCCACGTTGAAGTCGGCGCGCTCGTACAGCGCCCACGGCACCTTCTCGCCGCCGACGACGACGAGGAGGTCGCGCGGCGGTGACGCCTCCTCGGGCGCTTCTGGTTCGTCGAGCCCGACCGCCTCCCGGACGGCCGTCTCCACGTCTTGGACGCGCTCGCCGTACATCGTGAGGTGGACCACGACCCCGTCGAACTCCCGGACGATCGCCTTCTGGTCGTCGCGCAGTTCGACGGCGAACGGCCCGCCGAACCGGCCGGTGATGTCGCGGACCGTCTCCGCCGACTGGCCCGCGTTGTCGGGGAAGATCACCCGGTCGGCCCCGAGCGCCCGCGCCGTGAGCCCGACGTGCGTCGTCATGCGGTCGTCGCGCCCCGGCCGGTGGCCGTACCGGAGGACGACGACCTCGCGCGCATCGTTCATGCCCCGGACTGGGGGGCGGATCCCGGTGTCGCTTTCGATGCGAGCGCGCGGGCGCCGGTCCACATCGCGACCGAGATACCGCACATGTGTGGATCAAACCTCGGAAAACATGTCCGAGGTACGCACGTAACTGAAAGGTTCATGTGGGAGGCGGTCGCGGTGTGAGTCATGACGAGCGTCAAGGAGTTCCGCGTCGACGAGCCGGCGACCGCCGACGGACTCGGCCGAGGTCGGTTCGCCTTCACCGACGCCTACTCGGTGTTCGACTGGGGACAGATGCCCGACGCGATCCCCCACAAGGGGGCGAGCCTCTGCGCGATGGGCGCGTTCAACTTCGAACTACTGGAGGACGCGGGCGTCCCGACCCACTACCGCGGGGTCGTGGACCCGGGTACCGTCGCGGACGACGGGACCGAGCCCGACCCCGTCCCCCTCGCCGAGGCGACCGCGCCGCCCACCGAGATGGCCATCGACCTGACGCAGGTGCCCGACCTGTCGTACGAGGGGCCCCACGCCGGCTACGACTACGAGGCATTCCACGCCGCGGGCGGGGGGAACTACCTCGTCCCGCTGGAGGTCGTCTTCCGCAACCGGGTCCCCGTCGGGTCCAGCCTGCGGAAGCGCGCCGAGCCCGCCGACCTCGGGCTCGACGACCTCGCCGACGGCGACTGGCCCGCCGAGCCGGTCGACCTCCCGGAGCCGGTCGTGGAGTTCTCGACGAAGTACGAGCAGCAGGACCGCTATCTCACCCGGGCGGAGGCCGACGAGATCGCGGGCGCCGCCGCCGTCGACGCCCTCGAATCGCTCGCGCGCGACGTGAACCGCGTCGTCACCGAGCGCGCCGAGGCGACCGGGTTCGTCCACGAGGACGGCAAGATCGAGTGCCTCTACGTCGACGGCGAACTCCGGGTCGCCGACGTGGTCGGCACTTTCGACGAGAACCGGTTCTCGTACGGCGGCCGCGGGATCTCGAAGGAGGTCGTCCGCCAGTGGTACAAGGCGAACGACCCCGACTGGGTCGCGGCCGTCGGCGAGGCGAAGGACGCGGTCGCCGACCGCGACATCGACGACTGGCGCGAGCTCTGCGACCCGGACCCCGACCCGCTCCCGCCGGCGGTCGTGGACGCGGTCTCGGACCTGTACGCGGCCGGCGCGAACGCGTACACCGACCGCGAGTGGTTCGACGCCCCGGAGGTCGAGGCGGCGCTCGACGCCGCCGCCGAGCTGTAGGACGCGGGTCCGCGGCACCGCCGATCCGCGGCGTGCGACCGCCTGACCCTCACGATCGACGACACGCGAGGGAACCTCTTTACCGCCGACGCGCGTGGGTTCGCACATGTCCACCGACGCCGACTTCGGGGAACGGCTCGAGACCCAAACGGTCGCGTACCTCGACCAGATCGACGACTGCGTCGCCCTCCTCCCGCGGGCGCTCGACGAGTACGCGAGCGAGGGCGCGTCCCGAGACACGGTCGACGAGATAGCCGCCGTCGAGAGCGAGTGCGACGACCTCGTCCGCGGGCTCACCGGGCTCATCACCGACGCCGGGCCGGACGACATCGGCCTGCTGAACACCCGGATCAACTTCAACGAGTCCGCGCTGCTCGACTTCTACAACGAGCTGGACGTGGTCGCGAACCACACCGAGCGGATCGTCCAGGAGGTTGCCATGATGCGCCCGGCCGCGGGCGTCGAGCCGTTCGCCGACATGCGCGAGATGGCCGCCCGGATCGCCGAGATGACCGAAGTCCTCGCCGAGGTCGTCGAGGGGTTCGTCAGGGGGCTCGCGCGCGCCGACGCCACCGAGACGCTCGCCGAGGGGATCGAGTCGATCCGCGCCCTCGAGAGCGAGTGCGACGAGCTGCGCAACGACGCCATCGAGACCGCGTTCGCCGACGACGCGATCGAGGAGCCGCTCGTCTACCGCGAGCTCGCGATCCTGTTGGACGAGCTCGCGAACACGATCGAGGACCTCACCGACCGGATCGTCGTGATCGCGAGCAAGGAGCCGGGGATCGTCACCGACGCGGACGAGTCGTAGGGTCGCTCCTCACCTCCGCGCCCAGTCGAGCATCCGGGCGTAGAAGGGGTCCGTGGCGAGGGCGTCGGCGTCGCCCACCAGCGTCAACTGCTTTTTCGCCCTGGTGAGCGCGACGTTCATCCGCCGGTGGTCCTCGAATATCGGCCCGTCGAGGTCGCCGGTCGCGACGAGCGAGACGAGTATCACCTCTTTCGAGGAGCCTTGGAAGCGGTCGACGGTGTCGACCGTCACGTCGGTCCGGCGGCCGATCTCCGCGACCTGCGCCCGGAAGGGGGCGATCACGCCGATGTCGTCGGGGTCGACGCCGGCGGCGACGTAGGCGTCGGCGATCGCGGCGACGCGCTCCGCCTCGCGGACGTTCCGGTTCCCGTCGCGCTTGCCGTCCGGGTCGACGAACCCGACGCCGCCGGTCAGGTCGGGCGCGAGCGCGTCGGGGTCGACGCCGAGGTCCGCGAGCGTCTGCCCGGCCACCTCGGGGGTCGCGGGGCGGAGCGCGCCGTCGTAGAACTCCGCGGAGGCGAACGCCTGGATCCGCTGGCTCATCCGGTACTGCCGGTCGAGCATCACGCTCGCGTCGGGGTACGTCTCGATGAGCCGCTGGAAGAGCGAGGTCCGGAGGTCGTTCTCCGCGCGGACGACCGGCGGGAGCTGCTCGTGGTCGCCGACGAGGACGAACCGGTCGGCGAGGTTGACGGCGGCGTGGGTCCCGGGCTCGGTGAGCTGGGAGGCCTCGTCGACGAGAGCCACGTCGAACTCGCACTCGCGCATGACGCGGGAACCGCAGGCCGCCGTCGTCGCGGCGACGACCGGCGCGTCCCGCAACTCGGCGGCCTTCGCGTTCGGCTCGCCGCGCTGGACGAGCCGCACGTCCCGCATGTCCTCGCGGACGCCGGTCTCGGTTCCCACTCGAAGCACGTCGTCGAACCCCTGGTCGCGGAGCGCCTCCAGCGCGTTGTCGACCGCGCGGTTCGTGAACGCGGAGAGCAGCACCCGGTTCCCCTCCGCGACCAGCGCGCGGATCGTCCGGGCGATTGTGTACGTCTTCCCCGTCCCCGGCGGGCCGTGGATCAGCGCGCAGTCCTCGGCGTCGACCGCGAGTTCGACCGCCTCGTTCTGCGCCGCGTTGTTGTCGATGTAGGCGTCGGGCGCGTCCGGGTCGTCGGCTCCGGGGCTGCCCGGTGGGCGCTCGGCCGGGTCCCGGAACGACGGGTCCCGCCGGCCGAATATCACGTCCTTGCGGTCGGGATCGCCCTTCAGGACGGCGTCGTGGAGCGCGGTCAGCGAGCGGTCGACGGAGATCTCGGAGGGGTAGACGTCGAGCCGCCGCAGCTCCACCGACTCGTCCGTCTCGACGACGACCTCGTCGCTCCCGAGGGCTGTGATCCGGCCCAGTTCCGCGTGGCCGGCGACGGGGTCGCCGTCGCTCGCGAGCGCCACGTCGCCCTCGCGGAGCTTCGAGACGGCGTCGCTCGGCTTCTTCGCGCGAAGCTCCCACCGGGCGTCGTCGATCTCCGTCTGCGCGACCGGCTCCAAGCCGATCAGCGCGCGGTCGTCGGCCGCGCGCTCTTCGGGCGTCTGCTCCCACAGCTTCCGGTACTCCGCGTGAGTCTCGCGGCGCTCCTCTTCGAGGGCGACGTAGAACCGGTCGAAGTAGTCGCGCTCCTCCTCGGGCACCGGCGTCCCGATCTGGCCCGCCTTCGACTCCTGGTCGAGCCGGCCGGAGACGACCATACAGGCGTCCTGCTCGAAGCAGTAGCTGCAGGTCGCGTCGGCCTCGTACCCCGTCGGCACCGCGGGGCGCTCGCCGGCCTCGTTGAGCGCGCGCCACTCGGCGGCCGCGAGGGCGTTTCGCTCGCGGACGACGAACTCCAGGAACCCCCGGCCGACGGTGAACTCCTTGGCCGGCGCGAGGTCGCCCGACTCCTCGTTGCGGTCCAAGGCCGTGTTCTTCGTGTACAGCAGCGTCCCGATGTCCGGGTCGACGCCGCGCTCGTCGAGCATGAGCGCGTAGCAGGCCGCCTGTACCTTGTCGTGGAACCGCGGCTCCCGCTTGGTGTTCTTCCCCGTTTTCAGTTCGACCGGCGTGCCGCGCCGGAGCGCGTCCGCGCGCCCCTTCAGCCCGAACGTGGGCGAGATGAGGGAGAACTCCGAGCGCCACGTGTCCTCGTCGGCGAGCGTCCCCTGCGCGAGCCACCCCTCGACCGCGGCGGCGTTGCGCCGCACCTCGTCTTCCACCTCCGCGGTCTCGTAGCCGAGGAGGCCGAGTTCGAGGCCCGCCTCGGCCACGCGCTCCGCGACCGACTCGTCGAGGTCCATCCCGCGGAGCAGGTCGCCGAACACCTCGTGGACGATGGTCCCCTTGACGACGGGGTAGTTGAGCGGAATCCCCGACAGTTTGTTTAGGTAGTACATCCGCGGGCACTGGACCCACGACCGGATGCCGGTCACGTCGACGAGGAAGTCGGGTTCGAGGACGACCCACGACTCGTCGGTCGTCGCGTACCCCGTCTCCCCGCGGTACTCGTCCTCTTCGGGGTCGGTGACGAGCAGTTCCATCCCCGGCTCCGCGTGTTCGGCGACCTCTGTCCACTTCCCCCACAGCGTCACGTCGACCGGGTCGCCCGCGCCGCGGTCGGGCCGGACCCGCACCTCGCGGAGGTCGCGCTCGCCGTACGACGTCGACACCGTCCGCGCCTCCCCGACGGAGACGATCGGCCCCCGAACGTTCACGTCCCCGCTCGGCGGCGCCGTCGAAAAACGCTGTCGGTGAGCCGGGATCGCGTCCGCGTCGGGTCGGCGCTCGCCTACCGGGTCACCGGCGCGTCGGCGGAGCCGACCGACTCGACGACCGCCCGCACCTCGTCGCCGGGGGCGATCGGCGCCGCGCCGGGCGTCCCCGTGCTGAACAGGTCCCCCGGTTCCAGCGTCATCACGTCGGAGTGGAAGGAGACGATCTCCGCCGGCGGGAACAGCATGTTTCGGATCTCGTTTTCGGCCCGCACCTCCCCGTTGACCTCGGTGCGCACCGAGAGCCCGTCGAGGTCGATCGGCCCCTCCAGCACCGCGATCGCGGCGCCGGGCACGAGGAACGTGTCGTAGCTCTTTGCCCGGGTGAGGAACCGGGGATTCTGCTGGAGCACGTCCTCCGCGGTCATGTCGATCACGGGCAGAAAGCCGGCGATCACGTCGCTCACCTCGCCCTCGTCGACGCCCCGGCACGTCCGGCCCATCACGACGGCCAGCTCCGCCTCGGCGGTCACCCGTTCGCTCTGCGACCGCGGCGGCAGGCGGATCGGGCCGTCCGGCCCGGTCAGGGCCGACGACGGTTTCATGAAGCTCGCCGGCTCCGTCGGGCGCTCCTCGTCGAGATCGCCGGCGTGTTCCGCGTAGTTCAGGCCGATCCCCCACAGCTTCCCGAACGACGCCAGCGGCGCGCCGAACGACAGGTCGGCCGCCGGGACGGGGTCGGCCGTCGCGCTGGCGACGCTGCCGAGCGTCCCCGCGGCAGCTCGGGGGAGCGCGTCGCGGACCGTCTCGAGGTCGGGCTCGACGGCGCCGAGGGGGACGTACCCCTCCTCGCCGCCGAGCAGGGGGTCGCCGGTCGCCGTCCGTGCGAGGTACTTCATCGCGCGGTCGCCCCGCTCATCTCACTCCTCGCGGTCGGTCCAGAAGTCGAACGAGCGTCCGGGCGCGAACACGTCGAGACCGACGGCGAGCTTGTCGCCCGTGTTCTCGACGCGGTGGGGCTCGTTGGGCGCTAAGAGGACGGAGTCGTTCTTCTGAAGCGTCACCTCGTCGTCCTCGGTCGCGACGGTCAGCTCGCCCTCCAGACAGAGGCACACCTGCTCGTTCTCGTGGTCGTGCATCGGCGAGCTGTGGCCCGGCGGCTTCTCGAACCACTCGAAGGAGAACCGGTCGCTGCCCGCCATCGACACGCGCCGCCAGCCCTCCTCCGGCTCGTACGTCTCCGCCTCGTCGAACGCAACCGGCTTCATAGGTTCGCTCCGGTGGAGCCGCCGTCGATCGGGAGCGCGGTACCGTTGACGTAGCCGGACTTCGGCGACGAGAGGAACGCGACCGTGTTGCCGAGCTCCATCGGGTCGCCGATGCGTTCGAGGGGGTTCCCCGCCCAGTCGTCGAGCCCCTCCTCGTAGGAGTCGTACTCGCCCCGCTCGACGGCGGCCTCGACGAGGTCCCGGATCCGGCTCGTCTCGTGGGGGCCCGGCAGGACCGCGTTCGCGCGCACCTCCGGAGCGAACTCCTTCGAGAGGGTCTTCTCCAGCCCGATGACGCCCATCCGGACCGCGTTCGACAGCACGAGGCTGTCGATGGCCTCCTTCACGCTGCGGGAGGTGATGTTCACGATGGTGCCGCCGTCGCCCTCCCTGAGGTGGGGATACGACTCCCGCGCCAGCCGGACGACACTCATCACGAGCAGGTCGTAGGCATGCTGCCAGTCCTCGTCGTCGGTGTCGAGGAACGAGCCGGAAGGAGGGCCGCCGGCGCTCGTCACGAGGTGGTCGACAGTGCCGAACTCGTCGACGGTCGCCTCCACGAGCGCTGTGACCTCGGCGGCGTCCGTCAGGTCGGCCGGCTGTGCGACGACCTCGCCGGTCGCGACCGCCTCGATCTCCTCTTTCGCGGCCGCCAGTCGCTCCTCGTCGCGGCCGTTGATGACGACGTCGACGCCCTCCCGCGCCAGCGCCTTCGCCGATGCCTTGCCGAGCCCGCTGGACGATGCGGTGACGAGCGCCGCGTTCCCGTCGATCTGTAGGTCCATGTCTCTCCCATCCCGCGTACGCCGTGAAAACATTTTCTTGTAGGCAAACGGCGGAGCGACCGACACGCTCGACGCGGCCGTACTGGGCGTCAGGCGCCCGATGCGTCGCCGCCCGCCGCCTCGAACCGCGCCGTCCCGTCCTCGAACGCGACCGTCTCGCGGCCGACCACGTCAGCCCCCTCCGGGAGGTCGTCGACCACGGCGTCGGAGACGCGGTACTCGCCGAGGTCCTGCGTGTTTCGGATCCAGACGATCCGGGCGGTCTCGGGGTCGTACGCCCCCAACGCAGCCGCCGCGGTCCGGAGCCCGAACTCGTCGTCGGGCGCCACGACGGGGAGCTTCGACTTCGCGAGCGACCCGCTCGTGAGCGCGTTCGCGTACGACTTCTTCAGGTCCAGTTGGTCGACGGCCGACCGCCGGGTGAGGTCCGCGAGCCCGATCCCGTTGCCGTTCCCCTTCGTCGCCTCGGTGAGCCCGCGGACGTAGATGAGGTCGACGTCGGGCGTCTCCGGGTCGGGCGCGTTGAGGACGCGGTAGCGCCCGATGACGTTCGTGTCCATCCCCGCCCCTGATATCTCCTTCCCGATCTCGTCGACGACCAGGAGGTCCACGTCGTCGACGGGGAGCGTCGGCATCTCGTCGTTCGCGCGCTCCAACAGCTCCGGTTCCCGGGCGAGGAACGACCCCGCCGGGACGGCCTCCAGGTGACCGATCTCCTCCTCGAAGTTCTCGACGAGCGCGATTCCCCCGACGAGGGGAGTCTCCTCCTCGATCACGTCGAGCGCGGCCGTCAGCGTCTCGACGTACCCCTCGGCGAGCGCCGTCGAGTGGAACGACTTCGCCCCGCGCTGTTTACCGAGCCCGACGACCGTCATCTTCGTCAGCCCGCTCTCGATCTCCCCCGTGAAGTTGGTGTGAGCCTTCACCCGGTTCACCACGACGACGGCGTCGGCCGCGAGCGCCGCCTCGGAGAAGTACACCGGCAGGTCGGCGTCGCCGACGCCCGCCGTCGCCAGCCGCTCGGCTCCCATCCGCGCGTCGATGGGCGCGCCGACGCGCTCCTCGGTGACTCCGAGCGCCGCCAGCACCTCTCGTTGCCCCTCCGGAGTCGCGCCGCCGTGGCTCCCCATCGCCGGCACCACCACGGGCTCGAAGCCGCGCTCGGCGATCCGCTCGACGACCGCCGCCGCGACCTCGTCGATCCGGTCGATCCCGCGGCTGCCGACCCCGACGGCCACGGTGGCGCCCGAGTCGAGGCCGTCGAGCGCGAGTTCGTCTAGCTCTTCGCGCGCCGTCTCCGCGACCCCGTCGAGGCGCTCGGCCCGCGGCTCGTACCGGACCCGCGCGAACTCCGGCAGGGGCTGCGGATCGATGAGCCCGTCGACCTCGGAACGGTCGGGAAACTCCATGGGGGACCCCTCGTAACCGCGATACAAAACTACGGGTGGGAGACCCGCAGATCGGGCGGGCTCCACGTCCGCGTGCGGCTACTCGTGCCACGCGGACGCGTGACCGGAGCCGAACCGTTCCCGATAGGCCTCTCGCCGGGGTCGCCCGTCTCTCCCTGACCACCGCTGCCCGCGGCTCCGGTCGGGTGGCGGACACAACTATGGTTATTTATTCTTGGGTTCGATAGCGATGGTATGCTGGATTACTTCGACATGGAGTCGACCCTGTCCGAGGAGGAGCGCCTGCTCGTCGACTCCGCGCGCTCGTTCGTCGACGGGGAGGTCCCGGACATGGGCGACCACTGGATCGAGGGGACGTTCCCCACGGACCTCATCCCGAAAATGGGTGAGATGGGCTTTTACGCGCCGAACCTCGACGGGTACGGCTTACCCGATGTCAGCGAGACTGCGTACGGCCTGCTGATGCGCGAGCTGGAGGCGTGCGACTCCGGACTCCGCTCGATGGCGAGCGTTCAGGGGGCCCTCGTGATGTACCCGATCCACGCGTTCGGCAGCGACGAGCAGAAAGAGGAGTGGCTCCCGCGGCTCGGCACCGGCGATGCGGTCGGCTGTTTCGGGCTCACGGAGCCGGAACACGGGTCGAACCCCTCCGCGATGGAGACGATGGCCGAGCCCGACGGCGACGAGTACGTCCTGAACGGCTCGAAGACGTGGATCACGAACTCCCCGATCGCGGACGTCGCGGTCGTGTGGGCGAAGGACCACGGCGAGGAGGGGACGCCCGTCCGCGGGTTCCTCGTCGAGACCGACCGCGACGGCGTCACGACGAACAAGATCGACGAGAAGCTCAGCCTCCGGGCGTCGATCACGGGCGAGATCAGCCTCCAGAACGTCCGCGTGCCCGCCGAGAACCGCCTCCCCGGCGTCGAGGGGATGAAGGGACCGCTGTCGTGTCTGACACAGGCCCGCTACGGCATCGCGTGGGGCGCCGTCGGCGCCGCGCAGGACTGCTTCGAGACCGCCCGGGAGTACGCCGCGGACCGCGAGCAGTTCGGCAAGCCGATCGGCGGCTTCCAGATGCAACAGGAGAAGCTCGCGGAGATGGCGACGCAGATCACGCTCGCGCAGCTGCTCGCCCACCGGCTCGCCGACCTCAAGGAGGCGGGGGAGCTGCGGCCACAGCACGTCTCGATGGCCAAGCGCAACAACGTGCGGACGGCGCGCGACCAGTCGCGGATCGCCCGCGAGATGCTCGGCGGCAACGGGATCACGGCCGACTACTCCCCGATGCGCCACATGGCGAACATGGAGACCGTCTACACCTACGAGGGGACCCACGACATCCACACCCTGATCCTCGGCGAGGACCTCACCGGGATTCAGGCGTACCAGTAGTCCCGCCGACCGCCCTCGTTCCACGCGCCCTGACGACCCGCTCCGGCGCGCGCCGCCGCCACCGACACGCTCTTGCGCCCGCGTTTCCGTACTGTCGACCGACATGCGCGTGCGAGACTGGGACGACATCCTCGCGGACGTCGCGAGCGACTCGACCGACCCCGACGGCTGGCGCGCGGTCGCCGGCTCCCGCCGCGGCGGCCTCGGGGAGGACCTCTACTTCGGTCACCCGAGCGTCGGCCTCTACCACCTGAAGACGTACGCGAAGAACCCTCGCGACCTCCGCGGCGTCGGAGCGCAGGTCGCCCGCAAGGTCGACGACGGGCTGGACCCGCTCCTGCCCGACGCCGACAGCGACGGGCGGTTCGCGGTCCGGACGGCGCCCGAGGACGAGGACCACGCCGAGGAGATGGCGACGCGGCTCACCGAGACGCTGAGAGTCCACGCCGAGGCGCCGACCGACCCGGACCACCTCTTTGAGGACGTGATGGAAGCGGTCGACTCCCCCGCCTTCGGCCCGATGGAGTACGAGTTCGACGGACGGCCCGACGAGCTCGACGAACTCTCCGACACCTTCGAGGAGGCCGAGGAGCTGCTCACCGCCGAGCTCGACGACCTGATCGAGGACGACGACGTCGACCGCGGGTTCCACTGAGCGGCGGTGAGGGCGCTAGCGCGACCGCGCCGACTCGCCGCGGTGCGGACGAGACCGGACCCGCCGCATCGGTTTTGTCGCTCCGCCGCCAACGGGGGGTATGGGAGTCAAAGAAGACACGGCGAACGGCCTGATCTCGCTCGGCATCGGCGTCGCGGTCACCTGGTTCGCGGCCGACGACGGCGACCACGACACGACCGACCTCCTCCTCGCGGTCGCGATCAGCTCTTTCCTCTCGGGCTACTTCACGAGCTACTTCGCGAAGTGACTCGCGGTCGGTGACGTTCGGGTCGGCCGGTAACGCCCGGCCGGTCGGTGACGCCTTTGCCGATCGCCCGCCTCAGATTGCCGTCACCCACGCCCGGTACTCGGCGTCGAGCTCGTACACCTCTCGGAAGGCGCGCTCGACGAACCCGGCGACGCGGTTCGCGTCCGACCGCGCCGTGACGACCGCGTTCGTCCCCTCGGCCTCTTCCGGGCTGACGAGCTCGTCGATGCGGAACTCCGGGAACTCCGAGAGCAGGGCCTTCAGCCGCTCCAGCTCCTCGTCGGTACAGTCGAGAATTAGCTCCGTGCCCGCGAGCTGGATCCACGGCGGGACCTCGCCGCCGTTGGTGTCGTCGCTGTCGGGGTCGACGTCGACGGTCATCACGTCGCCGGAGCGCGCGCGGTGCGCGGCCGCGGCGTCGGCGAACAGCTTCAGCCGCTCGTCCTCGGTCGCGGCGTCGAATCGGGTCATACCCGTGCTCCGCCGCGACGAGGCTTAAAAATCCGCACTCGACGGCGGGGGATCCGGTCGCCGCCCGCGCCGCTCACCGCTCCGTCTCGCTCAACACGTCGTCGACGACCGAGCGCGTCCGCTCGGCCTCGGCGAGCCGCTCGTCGGCCTCGCCGCGCTCGATCAGGGCGAGGTCCCCGTCGTCGAGCGCGTGGCGCACCTCCGCCGCGCGGCGGAGGCGCCCGTACTCGTCGCTCCGCGCGAGCTCGCGGACCGAGCGCAGGGTCGCGACCGCGTCGTCGTCGGCGATCCGCCCGACGAGCGGGACCAGCTCGTCGATCTCGTAGGCGAGCTCGTCGCCCGGCTTCGGCGGCCAGTCGAGCGTCAGCGGCTCGCCGTCGAGCCGTTCGAGGTACGTCCGGTGGACCGCGACCGCCGTGCGGAGCGCGCCCGGGTCGTCGACGTAGTGGTCGAGCTTCGAGTTCGTGTAGTCGGCGTACTCCAGCAGCGTCGCGGGCGGCTCCTCGCCGGCCGCGTGCGTCTCGACGTACTCCGCGAGGTCGGTCGGCGGCACGTCGACGTCGACGAAGGGAGTCGCGTCCGCGCGGTCGAGGAAGTCGAACACCTCGCGGGCGGACGCCGACTTGAAGAACTCCCGGAACGCCTCCATCACCGCCTCATCGTACGAATCGATCGGCCCGCGGAGGCGGTCGAGGTCCGCGTCGAGGTCCGCGTCGGCCATGTCGGCGACCTCACGGAGCTCCTCCACCCGCGACTCCAGCCGCTTGCGGGCCTCCTTGGCCGCTTTCCGGCCCGCCCGGTAGTCGTCGACCGCGTCGTCGTACGCCTCCAGGAGGTCGACGAACTCCCCCGCCGGCTCCAGCGCCTCGCGGGCGGCCGCGAAGTCCTCGTCGGAGAGGCGCCGCTTGTCGACCGCCTCGTCCGCCGCCTCGAACGCCTCGGCGGCCGGCAGGTCGTCGTCGATGTCGACCGCGTCCCCGAACTCGCCGCGGAACCGGACGTACGACTCGAAGTCGCCGGAGCCGACCGCGTCTTCCTCGTATCGGTCGAGGATCCGGTGCGCGTGGCGGTACGCGTCGGCCGCCGCCTCGACCCGGTCCCGCCCGTGGTCGTCGATCCGCGACTCGATCCGGCGGAGTTCGTCGTAGCGCTCCCGGAGCCGCGCGGCCGCCTCGCCGGCCCCGCGGACGGGGTCGTCCTCGTCGCCCTCGGCGCCTCCCGACGTGGCGCCGGCGGTTTCCCCCGACATCGGTCAGTACACCTCGTCCGGGTCGAAGACGCGCTCGCCGACGTTCTCGCCGTCGACCGTCCGGTGGAAACAGGAGCGGTGGCCGGTGTGGCAGGCGCCGCCGGCCTGGTCGACGAGGTACAGCAGCGCGTCGGCGTCGCAGTCGACCCGGACCTCCCGGACCGACTGGGTATGGCCCGAGGTATTTCCCTTGTGCCAGATCTCTTCGCGGGACCGGGAGTAGTAGTGCGCCTCGCCGGTCTCGCGGGTGCGCGCCAGCGCCTCCGGCGAGACGTAGGCGAGCATCAACACCTCGCCGGAGTCGGCGTCTTGGGCGACCGCCGGCACCAGCCCGTCCTCGCCGAAGTCGACCTCGATCGACCCCGTCTCCGCGTCGGCGTCACTCATGGCTGTCCGGAGGCGTGGCGCTCGAATAGTCCTTGTGCCTGCGGTCCCCACATACGAGTGCGCCGCCGACCCCTTACGAGACGTATCGCAGCACGAGCGCGTCGCCGTCGGCGTACGCGTCCGGTCGGCGGTCGACGACCTCGAAGCCGAGCGACTCGTACAGCGAGCGGGCGGCGTCGTTGTCGGGGTGGGCCTGGAGCGTGACGGGGCCGTCGGCGTCCGCGATCGCCGCGTCGAGGAGCCCGCGGGCGCGCCCCTCGCGCCGGAAGCCGGGCGCGACGACGAGCTCCGCGACGTGGAGCCCCGGGCGGTTCGGCGCGTCCACGGGGAGGAGGTAGCCGACGACGCGTCCCTCGGCGACGCTCACGCGGGCGGCGCCAACCGCGAGGCCGTACTCCAGGAGGTCCGGGCTCGGCTGCCTGAGGTGCGACTGGAGCCCGCGGATCCGGTCGGCGTCGGCGGGTCGGCCGGGGCGCACTCGTGGGTCGGGATCGCCGGAGGCGTCGGGTTTTCGCCCGGCGCCGTCGCCGTCGCCCGTCATCTCACACCCCCGCCCAGAGCGCGACGGCGACGACGGCGCCGGCGAGCGTCGCGAGGAAGTTCACCGACTGGTTCCCGACGCGATCCCCCTCGATCAGGGCGCCGAGGAGGCTGTCGACGGTCATCCCGGTGACGCCGGCCGCGACGACGGCCCCGCCCGCCGCGACGCCGCCGGCGACCACCGGGCTGATCAGCGGCGACCCGCTGGCGGCGAGGGCGCCGACGAGCAGCGCGCCGACGAGGCCGGCCAGTTCGCCCTGCCAGGTGATCGCGCCGTCGGTCCCGGGCTCGACGCGGCGGAGCGTCGTCACCAGCCGCGGGCCGTCGTAGAGGCCGCCGATCTCCGAGGAGAGCGTGTCGGCCATCGCGGTCGCGGTCGCGCCCGCGAACGCGAAGCCGAAGGGCGCGGCCGGGACGGCGAGGTGCGGCGCGACCGCGTAGCCGACCACCGCCGCGAGCGCGACCGCCGAGTTCGCGAGCACGTTCCCGGTGCCGCGGGCCCCCTCGTTCTCCTGGGCGACCCCGCGGGCCGCCTTCTCGTCGAACCGGTACTTCGAGGCGAGCCCCCCGAACGCGTAGAAGGACATGAGGGTAAGGAACCAGCCGACGCCGCCGAGGACGACCGCGAGCAGCGCCGAGACGACCCCGGTGAGCATCCCCGCGACCGAGGCGGTGCCGATGGCGAAGGAGACGTACCCGAGCGCGCCGGTCACCGCGAGGCCGGCGACGACGAGGGGGGCGTCGACGGTCGGCTCCAGGGCGATGAACCCCCACGTCACGAACGCGACGAGGATCGTCGTGATATGGGCGTCCCGCGAGAACACCAGCGAGCGGACGAGCGCGGCCGTCAGCGCCGCGGCCGCCGCGAAGAACACCGCGACCGGGAGCGTCGCGCCGTCGACCGGCGCCCCGGTCTGAAGGCGCACCGCGATCTGTCCGGCGAGGGCGGCGGCCGTGCCGGCGACCACGTAGCCGGCGACGAGCGGGAACTCGTCCGCGGTCCGACGGGAGACGAGCGTCCGGCCGAGGCGGCCGGCGCCGACCGCGAGCGTCGCGGCCGCGAACGCCTCGTACGGCAGCGGAGCGCGCGGCAGCGACGCGAACAGCGCGAGGCCCGCGCCGGCGAGCGCGAAGGAGACGAGGCCGTAGAGGCGCTCCGCCTCGCGGTCGCCCGGCAGCGCGAGCGTCTCGAACCACTCGCCGTCGCGGACGCCGAAGAACGCCGCCCCGGCGACGGCGAAGAAGGGGACGGCTGCGGCGGTGTCGAGCGCCGGCGCGAGGACCGCGATCGCGGCCACCGCGGCGAAGGTACTCGCGCGTCGGAGCCTCGGTATCACACCCTCGGCTACCCGCGACGACCACTTAACGGTCCCGACAGCCGTCGGGCGGTCGGTCGCGGCCCGCGCGGACGCCGGCGCCGGCCGTCAGGACAGCGCGGACACCGATCCAGGCGTCACAACCGCATTTCCTCGCCCGTCAGGCCCGAACGCGCTCGCCCGTCAGTACCGGTACTCGTTGAACTGGACCGCGTGTCCCTCCACCACGCGGACGGACTCCTCGGGGTCCTCCTCGTCGTCTCCGGTCCGGTCCTCGTGTGAGTCAACCACTCCCATGCGAGAACGGTACGCTCGACCGCGCATAACTGTTTCCCACGCGGCGAACGGGTACCGACCGCTTCGGGGTTCCTCAGCCGACGACTCGGTCGATCTGACCGAGGTGGTCGAGCACGTGGTCCGGCTCGATCTCGGACGCCGCGAGGTCACCGTCGTCGGTGACGCCCGACCGGACGAGGACGGTCGTCATCCCGGCGCGCTCGCCGAGCGCGATGTCGGTGTCGAGCCGGTCGCCGACGACGAGACACTCCTTGGCGGGGTGGGGGAGCCGCTCGCGCACCATCTCGGTCGCGGTGTCCGAGGGCTTGCCGAGGACGGCGTCGGGGTCGCGCTCCGCGACGCCGGCGATCGCGTTGATCACGGCGCCGGAGCCGGGCACGTCGCGCTCCGGGGCTGGGATCACCACGTCTGGGTCGGTACCGATGAAGGGGATGTCGCGCTCTAGGGCCCAGAGCGCGGTACAGAGGTCCTCGTAGTCGAACTCGCGGTCGATGGAGGCGACCAGCGCGTCGGCGGCGTCCACGTCGTCGGTCGTCGAGAGCCCAGCCTCGGCGAACTGGTCGAGCAGTCCGGGGTCGGCGATACAGAGCAGGTCGTCGTCGCGGTGGTGCTCCCGCAGGTACCGCGTCGTCACGCTGCCCGCGGTGAAGACGCGGTCCGCGTCGATGTCGTACCCCGCCCCACCGAGCCGGTCGACGTACGCCCGCGGCGTCTTCGTCGGGTTGTTCGAGACGAACAGCGTCTCGACGCCGGCCTCCCGGAGGCGGCGGTACCCAGCGGGGGCGCCCGGAATCGGATCGTCGCCCCGCACGACCGTGCCGTCGACGTCGAGGACGGCGCCGCTGAAATCCATATTCGTGGTGGGGGCGCCACGGTCCTAGGAGTTGCGCTTGCGTCCGCGAACGGACCGCTGCCGCCGCCGCGCCGATCACGAACTCGGTACCGATCCCACCTTCGGGATAACGGAAGGGTAAAGCGGCCGGGTTCCGTACCGACGTTCACTGTGACGACGACTCAGGTGACCCTCGTCCAGATCGACAACTACGGGCCGTGGACGACGACGCCGGAGCCGCGCCGTGAGATGGATCTCCAGACGCTCCAGTCGCGGCTCTTCGCCGACGTGGCCCAGTTCCTCGGCCACCGCGACGCCTACGTCTTTTTCACTCGCTTCGACAACATGATCGCGGTGACCAACGGCGTCGACGGCGCGGCCCACGCGACCCTCCAAGAGTCGATCGGCAACCGCTACCCGGTCAGTATCAGCCTCGGGACCGCCGTCGCCGAGCGCCCGGTCGACGCGCTCGAAGCGGCGAACCGGCGGCTCCAGACCGCGGGCAGCGCGCAGGACGAGAGTCGGACCGAGGTGCTCGCGGGCGAGTACCTCTCGGAGACGGAGCGGTCGGACCTCCAGATCGCGCACTTCGACGTCGTCAACGCGACCGGCAAGTACACCGACCGGCTCAACGAGTTCGACACGTTCATCAACATCGAACGGGCGTACGGCTCGCTGATGCGCCACCTCCGCGAGGCGCACGGCGCCCTCTCCTTCTTCGTCGGCGGCGACAACGTCGTGGCCGTCTGTCCCGACCTCCCGGAGGCGGCGTTCTTGTCGGCGGTCACCCACGTACAGGACGACGTGGACATCGAGCTCCAGGTCGGCGTCGGCCGCGGCCCGTCCGCCCATGAGGCCGGATTCGCGGCCAAGCACGCCCTCGAGGACTGCCGACACGACGGGACGAGCGTCGAGCTGTTCGGCGCGCCCGCCGCGGGAGACTGACCCTCCGCCGCGCCGTCGGTCCGCCTCGGACACGGCCCGTAATCAATTCTGATAATTTCGGTGCGGGGTTTTTGTACACCGGCCCGGAAGCCACGGTTAGCATGTCAGAGGAGATAGTGTTCGTCTGTACGGCGGACGGCTGTGACGAGGGCCCGTGGGAGGGCTCGCACGACGCGATGGCACACTGCTCCGAGCATCCCGACCACGGGTACACCGGGATGCCGCGGTCCGAGATCGACCCGTCCCGCGAGGTCATCCCCGCGACGGCGACGCGGAAGCGCGACAACCGCAACCTCCAGCACAAGGGCCACCCGAAGGGCGCGTACGCGCAGAACGACTGACGGGTCCCGACGGGCGAGTCGCGGCTCCCGCGTCCCCCTCGGACTCCGGAGCCGGCTCCCGCTTCCGGCCGTGCGGCGCACCGAGCGCGCACCGTTCTGAGCCGAACGGCTTCACTTCACCCCGGTCCGGGCGCGGTCGCGTTCTCCGTCCGTCGATCCGACGCCGTTTATCAACGGTCCGGACGTACGATCCGGCATGGTCTCGGAGATCTTCGATCCCGACGCGTGGGAGCCCGTCACCGACGAGTTCGACGACATCACCTATCACCGCGCCGTCGACGTCCCCGCGGTCCGGATCGCCTTCGACCGCCCCGCGGTCCGCAACGCATTCCGGCCGGGCACGGTCGACGAGTTGTACGCCGCGCTCGACCACGCGCGCAAGCAGGCCGAGGTCGGCTGCGTCCTCCTCACCGGCAACGGTCCGTCCGAGAAGGACGGCGGCTGGGCGTTCTGCTCGGGGGGCGACCAGTCCGTCCGGGGCGGCTCCGGCTACGAGTACCGCGACGACGACGAGGCGGGCGACGACGACGACGACCTCGTCCGCGAGGCGCGGGCGGGGCGGCTCCACATCCTCGAAGTCCAGCGCTTGATCCGGTTCATGCCGAAGCCCGTCGTCGCGGTCGTCCCCGGCTGGGCGGTCGGCGGCGGTCATTCGCTCCACGTCGTCTGCGACATGACGCTCGCCAGCGAGGAGCACGGGCAGTTCCTCCAGACCGACCCCGACGTGGGCTCGTTCGACGGCGGGTTCGGCTCCGCCTACCTCGCGAAGCAGATCGGCCAGAAGAAGGCCCGCGAGGTGTTCTTCCGCGGGAAGACCTACTCCGCCGAGGAGGCGGCGGACATGGGCATGGTCAACGAGGTCGTCCCGCACGAAGACTTGGAAGAGGTGGCCCTAGAGTGGGCCGACGAGATGACTCGGAAGTCGCCGACGGCGATGCGGATGCTGAAGTACGCGTTCAACATGGCCGACGACGGGATGGTCGGCCAGCAGGTGTTCGCGGGCGAGGCGACGCGGCTCGCGTACATGACAGAGGAGGCCCAAGAGGGCCGCGACGCGTTCCTTGAGGGCCGGGAGCCGCGGTTCCGCGAGTACCCCTGGCACTACTGAGCGGCGGCGGCCGCGCCGCGCGGGGCCGAGGCCCGGTTCCGCGCCGCGCCCGGTTCCGCGCCCCGCGAAGACACCTACAAGTACGCCGACGCGGTACCCCAGTGTATGCTCGTCGAGGAGGTGATGACGACGGACCTCGTGACCTGCGGGGCCGACGCCGCGGTCCGAGACGCCACGGAGCGGATGCTCCGCAACCGGGTCGGCAGCGTCGTCGTCACCGACGACGGGACGCCGGCCGGGATCCTGACGGAGAGCGACGTGCTCCGCGCCGGCTACGCGACCGACGACCCGCTGTCGGCGATTCCGGTCCGGAAGGCGGCGAGCGCTCCCCTCGTCACGGTCCGACCGAGCGCGACGCTCCGGACGGCGACGAAGCGGATGCGGTCGGAGGGCGTCAAGAAGCTCGTCGTCGTCGACGGGACGACACCGGAGGGGATCGTCACCACGCAGGACATCGTCGACAACTACGCGGGGATCCGGAAGGAGGTCCACGACCTCGCGACGGACGCGACCGGGTGGTCGGAGCGTTCCGACCGGCTCGACGAGTGAGGCGGGCGACTCGACCCGCGCGCAGAGGGCGACGGCCGACGGTGCCCGCGTCCTGTCGGCACTATCCCGGCGAACATGTTCGCACTCTGTCTTACCCGAGGCGGCGGCGTACGCCGACACATGACTCAGACCAGCGAACTGGCGGAGTCGCCTCCGACAGCGGCGGACGGCACGGACCCGGAGGATGCGCCGACCGCCGCGACCGAGGCGGAGACGACGGTCACCGTCCGGTGTACCGGCCACGTCCGCACGGAGCTCGACGAGCACGAGTTCGAGTACGCGTTCGAGGGCGACACGCTCCGGGCGTTCCTCGACGAGTTGTTCGAGGAGTATCCGCAGCTCCAGGAGACGCTCATCGCGGAGACCGAGGCGGACGCGACTCACAGCGGTTGGGCGCCGGCGCCGGACGAGCTGCCGGGGACGTGGACGAAGAACCCGGTCGGCGAGCAGACGACGACGTACGCCCGGATCCTCGTGAACGGCCACTTCAACGAGAACGAGAACGGGTTCGACACGGAGCTCGAGGCGGGCGACCGCGTCGCCCTGGTCTACCCGTTCATGTTCTGCTGTTAGCGCGACCGCCCCACTCCGCCCCGCCGTTGCCGCCGGCGTCGCCCGCCGCGGTCGCGAGCACGGGGCCGCGCGTGCGACTCCCTCCGAATCCGGCACCCGATGGCGGCGCGCCGATCCGCTGACCGAGCGGCGAGAGCAGTCGTCGAACGCAGAGACGGCTCTCGGCGACCGCTACACGGCGGGCGCGGCGGTGTCCGATCCCCCGACGGACCGCGCGCCGCCGTCGGCCCGCGCCAGTCGCAGGCAGACGACGCTGCCCTCGGGATCGTTCTCCTCGAAGCGGACCTCTCCGCCCGAGCGCGCCACGATCCAGCTGACGAGCCAGAGGCCGAGCCCGCTCGTGTGTTCGAGGTCCGTCTCGTAGCCGCGCTTCAACACCTCGATCTCGCTCTCGGCGATCCCCGGCCCGTTGTCGGCGACTCGCAGTTCGACGTAGTCGGTCCCATTCCGCGAGACGGGCTCGGTCTCGACGCGGACGCGCGGCGTCTCCTTGTCGTTGTGTTCGACCGCGTTCTCGATGACGTTCGCCAGCGCCGAGTCGATCAGCCGGTGCGCGACGACGGGCACCGTCGGCGGCAGCGAGACGTCGATCTCCGCCGACGGATTGTCGCGCCGGACTCGCTCGCAGCACGCCTCGACGGTGGGGGTGAGCTCCTGTGACTCTCGGTCGCCCTCCTCCGTAGTCAGGATCTGCTCGACGCTCCGGGCCTGTTTCCCCAGTTTCACCAGATCGGTCGCCTGTTGTCGGATCGTGTCGGCCTTCTCGTCGGTGTCGACCGACTCCTCGGTCAGGAGACTCGCGTTCCCCTGAATGACGTTGGCGTTGGTACGGATGTCGTGACGGAGGACGCGGTTGAGGACGGTTAGCTGCCGGGTGAGTCGGGTCGCTCTCTCCTCCGCTCTCCGCTGCCGGATGTCGTACACGCCGACGATGAATCCGAGGAGGGCTCCGCCCGACGCGGCGTTGACGACGACGAACGCCTGCTCGTCCATCACCACGCCGTACTGCTGCTGATACAGTATCACGAGGACCCCACCGACGGCCAGGACGGCGGCTCCGACCGCGGACCAACTCCCGACTCTGAGCGCGTACTCGCCGTCCGTGTCCCGCCTCCACAGCCAGACGCCGCCGCCTACGACGCCGGCGGCGAAGAGCATGGGAGCGACGATACCCAACAGGAACGTCGCGGCGCTCTCTTCCTCGCCGATCGCGTGCCACACGTGCGTCGCGAACAACCCCCCGCCGATCCAGACGAGTAACGGCACGCCGGCGTGTTCCCGGACGGTGGGCGGAACTTCCATGTCCCCTGCTCCGACCGCCCTCACAAAACTGTACGGGAGAGATTATCGCATCTGATAGCCTTAGGCTCGGGCGACCGCTTCCGGTCCTCCGAGGTCGGTCGTTCGGGCCGTGACGCGGATCCCACCAGTATCGACATTCGGAATCGGGAGCGGAGATCTGCTCGCCGAGCAGGTGGACGGTGCCAGTTAATTCGCGGGCCGCTCGCGAAGTGCTCGCCCCAGGAGTGCGGGGGAAGGGATTCGAACTCCAGTCGCTCCCGTTCGCTCGCCGCGTCGCGGCTCGCTCACCTCCCGCTCCCTAGTTCGAACCGTTCCTTGTCTCCACCCGCGGCTCGCGAAGTGCTCGCCGCAGGAGTGCGGGGGAAGGGATTCGAACCCTCGAACCTCTACAGGAGCGGATCTTAAGTCCGCCGCTTTTGGCCAGGCTCAGCCACCCCCGCGCGGATTCGGCTACCGGCGGCGGGGTGAAACCCCTTTCGGAAGCCCGGGCCCTACCAGTCGACCGAGAGCGTCCCGTCGCCGTGCGGGTCCGGCGCGATCTCCTCGTCGGTCCGCCGGTCGACGACGTGGATCACACCCGCGTCCTTCTTCGCGGGACACGCCTCTGCCGCGCTGACGTTCTCGGCTAGGTCCTCCTCGCCGATGTAGTACGCCTCCGGCTTCGCCATCCCGCTCGCCACGTCCATCACCCAGTTGTCCGCGACCTCGGCACACTTCCCCGCCCCGAAGCACTTGTTCGCCTCGAAGACGATCTTGTACGGCTTCTCCTCGATCGGCGGCCCCTCGCCGCCGATGTCGCTGGCGCGGAGCACCTCGTCGCCGCCGTCGGTCTCGGCCTCGTCGCTCATGTCGCCTCCTCGGCGGCCGCGGGCCTTTCGTCTGTCGGTCGTTCCCGGTCGGTCGGGACGGGCGGACCGGACGAGTGGGTCACTCCTCGACGTGGTCCGCGAGCAGCCGCTCGGCGTGGTCGGGCGAGTCGGCGAGCTCCCACCGAACCGTCGCGGCGTCGCCGTACGCGAGCGCCTCCTTCAGCTCGTCGCGGAGGACGCCCGTGCCGAACCCGACCGTGTCGCCGTCGGCATCGCCGAGTTCGTAGAGTGCGTAGCGATCGGGCGCGCTCCCGACGGTCGAGCGGTCGAGTTCGCGCCAGGGTTTCGCGAGGCTCATCAGAAGGATCCCGTCGGCGTCGGGGTCACCGGTGCGCGTCGAGCCCGTCCTCCGGGCCCTCGACGATCTCGTAGCTCCCCTCGGTCCAACCGTCCTCGACGAAGACGAACACGCGCCCGCCGGCGACCTCGGGATCGGCGACGACCTCGTTGCGCTTACCGTCCCGACCGACGATCACGCCGGGGAACACCTCGTCGCGATCGCCGTCCTCGACGATGACGCGACCGACGCCGGACTCCTCGAGGATCTCGTCGTCGGTCTTGTAATCGTTCACGTACGTCATCACGCCCTCCGTCTCCGTCGGGTCGGTGACGAGCACGTGCGTCTCCTTGCCGGGACCGGCGGTGACCGACCCCTCGGCGGAGTCGGGGGCGCCCCGGTAGAGGGTCGTTCGGCCGTCGAGGTACTCGACGACGACGCCCTCCTCGCGGAGGTCGACGCCGATCGAGGTCGGCGGCACGTCGCTGCGTGATGGCGCGGACATACGCGACGCTCGGGGTGCCGGCCTCAAAAGGGACGCGCTCGGCCCTCGGCCCCAACGCGTCGCTCGGCTGCCGGTCGGACCGCCGGACTGCGGGCGCGCCCTCAACAGCGAGAATCGGCGTACCACATTTAAGTTCCTGCCGCTGGGAGTGCGTGTCATGCAACGGACGCGACGGGCGCTCTTAGGCGTCGGCGCCGCCCTCGTCGGGACCGCCGGGTGCCTCGGCGTCGAGGGCGTCGAGTATCCCGACGCGCCCGAGGCCGCCGACGCGCCGGGCGACGGGGGAGACGGGGGCGACGCCGACGACCCGCCAGAGGACCCCCCCTCCGACGACCCGGCGGACGCCGACGGCGACCCGCCGGTGACGAACGCCGCGCTCGCGGACGCGACGCGCGAGGTCGTCGACGACGCGGTGTGGTTCGCGACCGAGTACCCGGACGCGGTCGCGACCTACCGCGACGCTGTCGCCGAGGCGGTCTCGACGGTCCGGTCGGTCCGGGCGACCGTCGACGAGGAGGCGGCGATCGCGACCGAACAGGTCGACGCGGTCGCCGCCGCGGGGGAGACCGCGGCGTCCCGCGCGGCCGAGGCCCTCGAACCGCACTTCTCGCCCGGGTCCCGGATCCGTGACCGAGTCGACCGCCACGTCGAGGTCTTACGCGAGTTCGCGCCCCGCGGCGACGTGGACCGCGCCCTCGAAGAACTCGACCGGTTGCGCACCGGGCTGGCGGGCATGGGAACCTCCCTCTACGTCGAGGAACAGTTCTCGCGGAACCCGATCCACAACCGCCTGTTCCGGAGGCTGCTGGCGCCGCTCCCGCCGGACAATCCCGAACGGGGTCGCGTCACGACCGGGACGCTCGTCGAACTCGCCGTCGCGAGCCGCGGCTTCTCGACGTTCGCGCACCGGCCGTACGACCGAGATGAGATCGACCGCGACCGCGTCCCGCGCATCTACGGCGACGCCCTTAGTGCCGATCGCCGGCGCGAACTGCGTGCCCGCCTCGGCCCGATCCCGCGGCCCGCCGACCGCGTCGAGGAGCTGTTCTTCTCGTTCGCCCGCCGCCCGCCGGCGGGGAATCGGCCCGAAGAGACGTTCCGCGGTTGGGCCCGCGAACTGGACGGGGTCCCGGTGTACGTCCAGCGGTACCCGGACGCGGAGACCGCCGACGCGCGGCTCTCGACCGCCCTCGACGAGGGCGCCACGGAGGGGCGCGCGCCGATCGACCCGGAGGCGACGCTCGCCGGTTCCGACTTCAGCGGGAACAGTTCGGCGACCGAGAACGGCTCGGCGACCGAGAACGGCACGGCCGCCGCCGGGGGAATTGGGGACGACGGCGGCCCGACCCCCTGGTACCGCTTCTATCACCGCGAGGCGGAGGGAGAGCGGTACGGCTTCGACGAGCACGCCGGCGTCCAGTACGGCTACCTCGTCCGAGCGGGCGAGTTCCTACTCGCCACCGGCTTCTCCGGCGACGCGTGGGAGGAGCGGACGGGCTGGCACGGCCGACTACGGCACGGGTGGGTGACCGGCGCGTGAACGCGAACGAGATCGGCCTCGTGGCCGCGGCGTTCGCCCTCGTCGGCGCCGGCGCCGGCATCGTCGGCGCGGCCGCGACGGGCTGGGCGGAGGCGGCGCTGGCGACCGCCGCGACCGGCGAGACCGCGCGCTTCGGACCCGTGTTCGTCGCCCAGTCGTACCTCGCCGTGACCGCGGCGGTCCTCGTCGGCGCGGTCCCGCTGGCCGGCGTCCTCGGCGTCCTCGTCGGGTCCCGTGCCCGCGGCGTCACCGCCGCGGCTGTGACATGCGGGCTCGGAACGGGACTCGGCGCGCTGGCGTACGGCCTGGTCGCGGTCACCATGATCGTCGTCTCGCAGGGCGACGCCGCCGCGCAGGCGCACGGGCTGGCGGACGCGTTCGTGCCGACGGTCGCGACGGCGTTCGTCGCCGCGGCCGTCGGCGCGTCGACCGGGGTCCTCGGGACGGTGATGCGATGACCCGTTCCGCGGACGGGGCGGACGGCCGGGACGCCGACCGACCCGTCCGGCGAGCGTCGCGGCGGGGCGTCGTCGCGGTCGGCGTCGCCGGGCTGCTCGCCGGCTGTCTGGTGACCTCGGAGGAGGGCGGCTCGACCCCTCGACAGACCGAGAACGGGACGACCGGCGGCTCGGACGCGAACGACGGAGGCGGGTCCGACGGCGACGAGACCGGATCCAACGGCGACGGAGGTGGGTCCGACGGCGACGCCGAGGAAGCGATGCCGGACGAGGTCAACCCCGACGGGTCAGGGCTCGTCGTCACCGACGCGACGGTCCGCGACGTGACGCAGGGCGGCGGCTGGACGCGGGTCAGGGCCCGCTTAACCGTCGAGAACGCGGGGCGGTTCGAGTACGGAACGATCGAGTTCCGGGCCGACGCGTACGCCGTCCCGCGGGGCTCAGACGAGCGCGAGGCGGTCGGGTTCGCGTCCGTCACGCGACGCTTCCCCCGCGACGACCGGTTCGACGGGACGAGATCGCGGTCGTTCGAGGTGACGATCCGGTTCGAGACCGGCGGGACGCCCGTCCGACCCGACGCCGAGCGGTACGCGGTCGACGCGGCCGTCAGGCGCGCGGAACCGCTCTGATAGCCCGGAACCGGTGCGCCCGGCCTCCCTGACAGAGAGACTCGCCGTGATCGCTACCTCTTTGTCCGCGCTCGCGAGCCGTGAACCCATGGAAGGACGGGCGGCGGCGCTCGGCGCCGGGACCGTGTTGAACGCGCTCGCGACCGGCACGGGCGCCGCCTTCGGCATCGACGTCGAGACGCGCGCGGCGGTCGACCTCGACCCCGCGGCCGACGGCGTCGCGGGCGAGATCGCCGAGGACCCCGACGCCGACACCGACCTGATCGAGCGCTGCGTGAGCCTCGCGACCGACCGCTGGGGCGACGGCGAGGGCGGCACCGTCCGGACCGACAGCGACGTGCCGCTTGCGGCGGGGCTGAAAAGCTCCAGCGCGGCCGCCAACGCGACCGTCCTCGCGACCTGCGACGCGCTCGGGCTCGTGGTCGGCGACGACGGCCGCGCAAGTGACGACGCGGTCGGCGACGGCGGCCGCGCAAGTGACGACGCGGTCGGCGACGACCCGGACGACCCCGCGGTCGACGTGACCCGCCTGGAGGCCTGTCGACTTGGCGTGCGAGCGGCCCGTGAGGTCGGCGTCACGGTCACCGGCGCGTTCGACGACGCGACCGCGTCGATGCTCGGCGGCGTCACCGTCACCGACAACGACGCCGACGAACTCCGCGCCCGCGAGACAGTCGACTGGGACGTTCTCGTCTGGACGCCGCCCGAGCGCGCCTACAGCGCGGACGCCGACGTGGCGCGCTGCGAGGCCGTCGCGCCCATGGCTGACCTCGTCACCGATCTCGTGCTCGACGGGCGGTACGGCGAGGCGATGACGGTGAACGGGCTGGCGTTCTCCGCCGCGCTCGGCTTCGACGCCGACCCCGCGGTCGAGGCGATGCCGCACGCGACCGCGGTGTCGCTGTCGGGGACCGGCCCGAGCGTCGTCGCCGTCGCGGACCCGGCCGATCCCGAGACCGACCTCGACGCGGTCGCCGACGCCTGGGCCGACCGTCCCGGAACGCTGCGGCGAACGACGACGAGAGCCGACGGCGCGACCGTCGAGTGAGCGCCCGCGACAGATCACTGACCCTACTACCAATGAGCGACACACCCAACGCGGAGGACCGGAGCCTCGACGAACTGCGACACGAGATAGAGGACATCGACCGCGAGATAGTCGAGCTGATCGCCCGCCGGACGTACGTCGCCGACACCGTCGCGGCAGTGAAGGAGGAGCGCGACCTCCCGACCACCGACGAGGGGCAGGAGGAGCGCGTGATGGAGCGCGCCGGGGAGAACGCCGAGCGCTTCGACGTGGACGCGAACCTCGTGAAGGCGATCTTCCGGCTGTTGATCGAGTTGAACAAGGTCGAACAGCGAGAGAATCGCTAGGGATCGATCAGGCCGAGGCCATACCTGAGCGCCTCGTCGACTTCGTTCGTTCGAGATTCCGGGACGGAACCACTGCTGTTGGTAATGCGGTGTTCGATAGGCACCGTGCGAATTTGACTACAGAGCGCGACCGAATCCTCCCGAAGCGGCGACTCCGCGGCCGGAATACGCACCTCGAAGGGACACAGTTCGTCTCCCCGCGATGTCGTGATCGGAACGACGATGATCGTCGGGTCGTTCTCGTTCCCGATATCGTTCTGGACGACTACGCAGGGCCGTGTCCCTCTCTGCTCCGAGCCCTCCGTCGGATCGAACTCGACGATGACGACATCGCCGCGGCGAACGTTCATCGATTACCACTCGGGAACCTCGTCCCGGTCAGTCGGGGCCGTCCCGAATCAGCATCACCTTCACTTGACGGACGGCGTCGAAGTCGCGGATCCGGTACGTGAGCTGTCGGACGCGCTCGGCGTCGCCGCGGCAGAACAGCGACTCCAGACACCACTCGCCCTGGTGGGTGTGACTCGTGTTGAGGATCACGTCCTGATACTCGTGTTGCGCGCCGTGGAGCTCCCGGATGACCTCGTGGTGGCGGTAGTCGAAGCCGACGAGCGCGACCACCTCGCCGGTCGTGTCTTCGAGCCGCGAGTGTGACTCCACGAACTCGCGCATCGCCTCGCGGACCGCCCGCGACCGGTTCTCGATCCCCTCCTCCCGCCACGTCCGATCGAACTCGTCGACGAGGTCGTCCGGGACGTTGAAGCTCGTTCGCATTGTGCCGTCGTGGATCCCGCGAGTACAAGAGGTTCGTTATGACGATTCATCCGGTTCGGTACTAACAACCGCTAAACCCCGCCCGCTCGGAGCGCCGCGTATGCTCTCAAGTGAACTGTTCGGGCCGCTCGCGGGCGCGGTCCTCCTCGGCGCGGTCCACGGCGTCGAACCGGGCCACGGCTGGCCGGTCGCCGCCTCCTACGCCCTCGCCCAGACCAACAAGTGGCTGTACGGGTTCGCGGCGAGCGCCATCATCGGCCTCGGCCACCTCGTGAGCAGCATCGCGATGGTCGTCGTCTTCTTCTACGCGAAGAGCTACTTCGATCTCACGCAGGTCAACGAGCCGATCACGGTGCTCGGCGGCGTCCAGATCGGTGGGCCGGTCAGCCTCGTCGCCGGCGCGCTGCTGATCGGGCTCGGCGTCCGCGAGTACGTCCACGGGCACTCTCACGGCTCTCTTGAGGCGTCGGACGATCACGACGCTCACGCCCACGGCCACGATCGCGACCACAGCCACGACCACGACCACAGCCACGACCACGATGACGACGACGGACGCCTCGCTCGATTGAAGCGGCTTCTCCCGTTCGTCGGCGGCCACTCGCACGGCGGCTTCGACGAGGGGGCCGACCGCGGCCTGCTCGGAATCGCGTGGTTCGCGTTCGTCCTCGGGTTCGCCCACGAGGAGGAGTTCGAGATCATCGCGCTCTGTGCCGGGTCGAACTACTGTCTCGAACTGATGAGCGCCTACGCGCTCACCGTCATCGCGGGTATCGTTGGACTCACGTTGCTGCTGATCGCCGGCTACCACCGCTCTCGGGAGCGCGTCGAGCGGTACACCCCGTACCTGCCCGCGTTCTCCGCGGCGGTCCTCGTCGTCATGGGCGTCGGGTTCATCGCCGGGCTGTTCTGACCCGTCGTCGCGCGCGACCACCGTCCGGCGGGGACGCCCCCGTCGGCCGATCGCTTTTTATCCGGCCCGTCGAACTCGCGGTATGACACGCGTCGCCGAACTCCTCGCGTATCCCCTGAAGTCCTGTGACGGCGTCGCCGTCGACCGCGCCGCGATCGGCCCCGAGGGCGCGCTCCGCGGCGACCGCACGTACGCGCTCGTCGAAGCCGGCGTCGACCCGGAGCGCGCCTCCGTCAGCGGTGGCGGCGGCTACGTCAACGGGAAGAGCGAGCCGGCGATCCACGGGCTCAGCGCCGAGTACGAACTCGCCGGCCCGCCCGACGCCACGCCGACGGCCGTGACGCTCTCGCGACCGGCGACGGAACGCGCCCCGGCCGACGAGCGCACCTTCCCGCTCCCCGACGAAGGCGACGCGCTGGCCGACTGGGTCGGCGAGTACCTCGGGTACGCGGTCGACCTCGTGCGAGACGACGCGGGCGGCTTCCCCGACGACCGCGCCGCGCGCGGGCCGACGGTGGTTTCGCGGGCGACGCTGGCGACCATCGCCTCGTGGTTCGAGGACGTGGCGGACGCGACGGAGATGCGCCGGCGGCTCCGCCCGAACGTCGTGTTGGACGACTGCCCGGCGTTCTTCGAGGACCGGCTGTTCGCCGACCACGGGGAGGGCGTCCGCGTCGCGGTCGGCGACACGGCGCTGATCGGCGTCAACCCGTGTCAGCGCTGCGTCGTCCCCTCTCGCGACCCGGACACGGGGGCCGAGATCGACGGGTTCCGCGAGCGGTTCGTCCGGAAGCGCCGCGAGACGCTGCCCGAGTGGACCGCGAGCGACCGCTTCGACCACGACTTCCGGCTGATGGTCAACACCGTCGTCGAGGAGCGATCGTGGGGCGATGTCCTCGCCGTCGGCGACGAGGTCACCGTCGACGGCGTCGTGACCGTCGACGAGAGCGGGACGCCCGTCGCGGGCGCGGACGCGGCGGAGTGACTCTCCGGAAGCGACGCACGAACGGTAAAAGGCGAGCGGGCGGGTCAGCGAGCGGAATCGGAAACGGTCGAGAGCGGGATCAGCGCGCGAGGGTAAAAGTGACGACCGCCGTGACGCGTCAGCGCCCGCCGTCGGTCATCGCGACCGGTTCGTCCGCGTCGGCGTCGGCCGGCTCCGCGGCGGACTCGCCGCGCGACGCGGGATCGACCGCGGTGTCCGTGACGCCGAACTGCGTCCAGAAGGTCGCGACGACGACCGCGTACGCGACCAGGTCGTAGTGGACCGCGCCCTCCAGCCCGGTGAACGCGGTGAGCGTGCTGTAGCCGTAGAGGGCGGCGACCCCCCCGACGAACGCGACCTCGTTGGTGAACTCACCGTCGCGCACCGCCGCGGCCGCGCGACGGATCGTCGGGCCGCAGGCGACGAGGAACGCGAGCCCCGAGAGCGCGCCGAGGTTGATGAAGAAGTGCGTCGTCATCTGCGAGTCGAGGATCGACTGAAGGTACTGGACGGTCACCGGGTCGTAGAACAGCCACTCGACCCGGGTCGGGTACAGCACCGCGATGTACGGCGTCGCGACCATCAGGCCGAACAGGGTCGCGACCGCGACGCGCGCCGACGCGAACTGCGAGGCGCGCCGGGACTCGAACGCCTCGTCGCCGGGCGCGACGACGAGGCCGCAGGATTCGAGCTCCCCGCGGAGCGCGTCCCGCGAGAGCGACGGGTCGTGGTGGACGCCGACGGTCCCGTTGCGCCGCGTTGCCGAGGCGGCGCTGACGCCGTCGACGTCGCGCAGGACCGCCTCCAGTAACCCCTCGCGGCGGTCGGTCTCGATCCCCTCGACAGAGAACGTGTCGTGGGTGTGGCTCTCCGGCACGCGGGCGACTCGCGGCCCCGAACCGCCGGCGTCGCCCGGACACGTCGAGTCCCCGGTCGGATCGGGCTTCCCCGCCCCGTCGGGCGCGTCGAGTCCCCGTTCGCGGACCACGGCGTCGAGCGGCGACTCGCCGCCGGGGTGGTTGCTGTCTCGCATGAGAGATACCTACGGGTACACGACTATGAAACTTCCCCCGAGCGCGCGCCGCGTCCGGCCCAAACTCCGCGTGCGGCGCTCAGGCGTTGACGGATTCGAGGTACGAGCTCACGATCATCTGTCCCTTGCGGGTGAGCGTGGTTCCGCTGTCGCCGTCGGCGACGAGGTCCTCCTCTCGGAGCGTGTCGAGGATCATCGACGTCTGGGCGACATCGCCGGTGACGACGTCCGCGATGTTCGCCTCGCCGCCCGCGGAGTAGATAGAGACGAGGATCTCCAGCTGCTCTTCGGTCGGGTCGAAGGACTCCAAGTCCTCCATCGCCTCGTCGTACTCGATCTTGATGTACCGGCCGAGGATGTTGAGCGCGCGCTCGTTCGGCACGGTCGTGATCGACGTGACCGTCTGGTCGTCGACGACGTGTTCGAAGACGAGCGCGGGGCGCTTCTTCCCGCCGAGGGTGCGGTCCGTCCGCTCGTAGTCGATCACCGAAGAGAGGTCGACCGTGAACGGGTCCGGACAGTTGTTGAACCGTATCTCGCCCGGCGACACCGACACCGAGGCGCGGTGGTCGGTCGCGTCCGTGACGCGGCCGCCGACCTTCGCTGGGTGTCGCACCGTCACGGTGACGTTCCGCAACAGGGACGTGAACAGCAGCCTGACGAACTTGTCCATGTCGTCGGGTTCGCCTTCCACGAGCGCCGAGCGCCGCGACCCGTCGCGCTCGTACGCGACGGTGACGCTGTCGTTGAAGAACGAGCGCAGGTCGCCGGGGACGCTCCCGACGACGACGTCGAACACCCGCGAGAGGGGGATCGTCTCCTTACCGTCGTCGGTCGCGAGGACCAGCCGTCGCTGGCTCAACAGGACGCGACCGGTCGCCGGCTCGTCGGCGGACAGGCTCGCCGCGTGAACGCGGCCCACGAAGTCGGCGACGACGGACTCCTCCATCGGTACGTTCTGCGCGTCGTACGCTATTTATTGTTACTCACCTCGTATCAGTCGCGATAACGCGCAGTCACGCGATCGGACGGAGGTCGCCGGCGGTGAGGAACCCGGCCGATCGACGACGCCCCGATCCCCGGACGAGGCGACGGAACGTGCCGAACTCGTTCGGCCGCGGAAGCGAACTCGTTCGGTCGTCGGGCTCTCGTCTCGGTGGCGGCGGACGGGGAACAGCAAAGCCTAATGAGGTGGGCACCAAACCGTCAGGTGATGCCCACAGTAGAATACCTCAACTACGAAGTGCTCGACGACCACGGCTGGTCGATGGACGACGATAATCTCTTCGAGGAGGCCGCAGACGCCGGCCTCGACGAAGAGGACTACGGCACCCTCGAAGTGAACCAGGGCGAATACATCCTCGAATCGGCCGAGGCGCAGGGCTACGACTGGCCCTTCTCGTGCCGCGCCGGCGCGTGCGCGAACTGCGCGTCCATCGTCAAGGAAGGTGACATCGAGATGGACATGCAGCAGATCCTCTCCGACGAGGAGGTCGAGGAGAAGAACGTCCGGCTCACCTGTATCGGGAGCCCGGCCACCGACGAGGTCAAGATCGTCTACAACGCGAAACACCTCGACTACCTGCAGAACCGCGTCATCTGATCGGGTTTCTCCTTCGGTAACGGCCGCTCTCACACGGGATCGCGGCGTACGCGGTCCTCGATTCTCTCGGAGCCGGGAGCGGCAGGTCTGCCGCCGTCGCTCGACTCGGACGGCGACCCCTCCGCGTTACCGTCTCGCCCGAACCCGTTCGGTCGAATTTCGCGGCCGTGGGAACGCGCGAAACCCCGTTCGGGGAACCGTCCGTACGGTGGGGTATGGTCGAGAAGACGGACCGAAGCGAGGGCGCGAACGGGCCGCGGTCGGCCGACGGTCGCCGCTTCGAGGTGTTCGTCCGCGAGGCGGAGTCGGACCCGCTCCGCCACGTCGGAACCGTCGCCGCCCCGACGCCGGACGCCGCCCACGAGGAGGCGAGCAAGCTCTTCGCGTGGTACGCCCGCGACGTGTGGGTGTGCCCGGCCGCAGAGGTTTCCCGGTTTTCCGCCGGGTCGCTCGCGGACGACGGGGCGGAGGCCGGAGAGAGCGACGATGGCGACGGGGACGCCGACGAACCGCGCGTTTACGAGGAGACGGAGGGGACGCCGACCGTCTCCTGCGGCGGCGCGCCCCCGGCCGACGCGGTCGACGCCGACGACGCGGGGGACCAGCGATGATATCCGTCAGCAAGCTGCTCTGCGGGCTCGACGCCGAGAGCGACGGGCTCCGCTACGACGCGGCCGACGGCTCGAAGAAGCCGCAGATCACCGAGGAGGTACAGCAGCGCCCGGTCGTCGTCTGGAACACCACGAAGCGGTGTAACCTCTACTGCGAGCACTGCTACGCCGGCGCCGACGAGGCGGGCGCGCCGAACGAGCTCTCCACCGCGGAGGGGAAGGCGCTCGTCGACGACCTCGCCGAGTTCGGCGTCCCGGTCCTCCTCTTCTCCGGCGGCGAGCCCCTCGTCCGCGAGGACCTCACCGAGCTGGTCGCGTACGCCGACAACAGCGGAATCCGGCCGGTGCTCTCGACGAACGGCACGCTCCTCACCCGGGAGCGCGCCCGCGAACTGAAGGAGGCCGGCCTCAAGTACGCCGGCGTCTCGGTCGACGGACTCCCCGAGCGCAACGACCGCATCCGGGGCGAGGAGGGCGCGTTCGACGCCGCCGTGCGCGGGATCGAGGCCTGCCTCGACGTGGGGCTCAAGACCGGACTGCGGTACACGATCACCGAGCACAACGTCGACGACCTCGCGGGCGTCGTCGACCTGCTCGCCGACGTGGGCGTCGACCGCTTCTGCTTCTACCACCTCGATTACGGCGGCCGCGGCGCCGACATCTCCGACGTCGACCTCTCCCCGGAGGCCACTCGGAAGGCGGTCACCGACCTCTGTGACCTCACCCGCGAGTACCACGACCGGGGCGAGGAGATAGAGACCCTGCTCGTCGGCAACTACGCCGATGCGGGCCACCTGGTCGAGTACGCCGACCGCGAGATGGGGGAGGATCGCGCCCGGCTCATCTACCGGTACCTCGAACGCAACGGGGGCGACCCGACCGGCGAGCGCGTCGCCGACGTCGACCCCGTCGGCAACGTCCACCTGACACAGTTCTGGCAGGGGTACTCGCCCGGGAACGTCCGTGACCGCTCGTTCGGCGCGATCTGGTCCGACGAGTCGAACCCGCTCCTCTCCGGGCTCCGCGAGCGGGAGGAACACCTCTCCGGGCGGTGCGTCGACTGCGCGTACCAGTCGATCTGTCGCGGCGGCTCGCGGCTCCGGGCGCTCTCCGCGCACGGCGACCCGTTCGCGCCCGACCCGAAGTGCTACCTCACGGAGTCTGAGCGCGCCGGCGAGGAGGCCCTCGCACGGATCGACGGCCCCGACCGGTCCGCGCCCGCGGACGACTGAGTCGCCGTCCGGCGGCGGGCCTCACTCCGGGTCGCCGTCCGACTCGATCCCCGTGCCGTACTTCGTCGAGAACCGCTCCGCGGGCACCTCGCCCCGCGCGACGCCGATGGCGTCGCGCACGAGTTCGACGGTGGCGTCGTCTCGGGCCGGTTCGGGAACCGCCGGCTCGTCGTCGGTCATACCCGGCCCGACGCGTCGACGACACCTCCGCGTCCCGCTTCACGTGTGTATCCCTTCAAGAGGACCGCGCTCACCCTTCGACGCCGTCGAAGACGTCGGTCACCAGCTTCGCCTGCGCGGTGCGGAGCCGCTGTGAGAGCGCCGACTTGCTGATCCCGAGCTCGTCCGCGAGGTCGCTCAGGCGCACGTCGCGGTCGTCGTCGAAGTAGCCGCGGACGACCGCGAGTTCGAGGCCGCGGCGCTGTTTCGGCGTCAGCGCGGAGAGGTCGAAGGTGACCTGCTCGGTCGCGTCGGGGCCCTCCACGACCGCGAGCCGGACGAGCCGCACCCGGTCGACGACCTCGCGGAGCTCCTCGACCAGTCGGCGCACGGCGTCGCGGTCGTCGACGTACGCGGTCACGAGGATCGTCCCGTCCTCGACGCGCCGGAAGTGCGGGGCGTAGCCGAGCCGGGAGAAGGCGTGACAGAGGCAGTCCTCGCTCACTTCGCCTGTCCCACGGCGCACGTCGCCGTCGGGCGTCGTCACGTCGACGACGCACTCCTCGCCGACGGCGTTGACAGCCACCCCGGCGGCCTCGGTGGCTTCGGTGACGATCGGACACCCGCTGTCGTCGACGAGGTCGACGTCGAGGTCGACCCGCAGGCGGCGGTCCCCGCTGACGGCGGCGTCGGACATGACAGCCGGTACGGGCAGCGCCGGTTTTACTTTTCGGCGGATTCCCGCGGACCGGTTGGACGACCCGAGCCGGGCCGGCGGCGCAGCGCGACCGATCCCGCACCGTTTATTCCTCGCGGGCGGGAGTAGGCGGACGACGTGCGAGACGCGCTCCGCGGTATCGTTGAGCTCGCGCGCCTCGGCAACTGCGTCGCCGCCGGGGGGCTCACGGCCACCGGCGCGTTCGTCGCGGGCGCGGGCGGCGCCCCCCTCCCGACCGCGCTGGCGGCCGCGACGACCGTCTTCGCGGTCGCCGCGGGCAACGCGATCAACGACTACTTCGACCGCGAGATCGACGCGGTCAACCGCCCGGACCGGCCGATCCCCCGCGGCGCGGTGTCGCCGCGAACCGCGCTCGCGACCGCCGCCGTCTGGTTCGCGGTCGCGGTCGCGTTCGCGGTCCGACTCCCGACCCTCGCGATCGGCATCGCCGCGGTGAACCTCGTCGCGCTCGTCACCTACACGAGCGTCTTCAAGGGTACGCCCGGGCTCGGCAACGCTCTGGTCGCCTACCTCGTCGGCTCGACGTTCCTGTTCGGCGGCGCCGCGGTCGGGAACCCGCGCGCGGTCCTCGTCCTCGCCGCGCTCGCCGGTCTCTCGACGTTCACCCGCGAGGTGATCAAAGACGTCGAGGACGTGGCGGGCGACCGCGAGGAGGGGCTCGCGACGCTCCCCATCGCGGTCGGCGAGCGGCGCGCGCTGTGGATCGGCGCGGCCGCGCTCGGCGTCGCCGTGACCGTCAGCCCGCTACCGTACCTCTCCGGGACGCTCGGCGCGGCGTACCTCGCGGTCGTCGCGGTCGCCGACGCGGTCATGCTGTACGCCGCCTACGAGGGCTTCGCCGACCCGGCCGCCGCGCAGCGCAGATTTAAGTACGGAACCTTCCTCGCGGCGGTGGCGTTCGTCGTCGGCCGCGCCGCGGTAGTCGCCTGAGACGGTCCGTTCCGGCCGCGTGAGTCGACGGTGCCGTCGCTCCCGGACGCGACTCATGGTAAAAACGAGAGCCGACTGCGGTTCGAACCGACGCTCGACGGCGGACGGTCAGGTGACGGTCACGCGACGTTGAAGCCCTTGTCGCGGAGGAAGTCCTCCACGCGACCCGAGTGGTTCCCCTGGAGTTCGATGGCGCCGTCTTCGACGGTGCCCCCGCAGGCGAACTTCGACTTGAGATCCGACGAGAGGGAACTCAGGTCCACGTCCTTCGGGTCGAATCCTTCGATGACCGTTACCTCCTTACCGTACCTGCGCTCGTCGATGCGGATGCTGATCTGCTGGGACTCTTTCGCGACGTCCTCGCAGACGCAGAGTTCCTGGGGCAGTCCGCACGTCGAGCAGACTTCCGACATTACAGCCTGAGTCTACAGGATGCCCATATTAAATAGTGTCGGGAAGCCCCCCGTTCAGCGGACGAACCGCCCGACGAGCGGCAGCCGTTCGAGCGCGAGCCGGCGCACGGCCCGCCGGGCCTCGTCGGCCTCGGCGCGCGTCACCGACCCGGCGTACGCGGCGCGCTCGTACGCGGCGGCGACGGTCTCGACGCGCTCGTCCGCGCCGAGCGTCCGGACCGCGTCGACGTAGCTCCGCGGCGTCTCCCCCGGGCGCCGCTCGCGGTAGCGCCCGGCCAACAGCCGTTCGAGGTCCCCGAACGCGCGCTCGGCGTCCGCCCTCGGATCGCGCCGCCGCCGCGGGAGCGCCGGACCGATCCGACGGTGAACTCGTCCCGCGAGTCCCGTCCGGCGGACCCCCGCGACGCCGAGCCCCGCGACGAGCAGCCAGTAGAGCGCGGTCTCCGGGTCGGGGAGCGACCCGAGCGGGCCGCCGTCGCTCCCGTCCGCCTCGGATCCCCTCGCCGACCGCGTGGCCGCCGCCGGAATGGTTCCGGTCCGGGTCCCGTCGAGCCGCGCGATGTCGGTGGGACCGACCGCGCCGCCGCCGCTCGCGTTCCCGACCGTCGAGTCGTTCGTCCCCCCGCTCGGCGCGTCGTCGGTCGTCTCCGCGTCGGTCTGGTTCGGTTCGGGGTCCGGCGTCCGGTCCGGGACGGACGCGTCCGTGTCGACGTTCTCCGCCCCGTCGGCGCGCGCCTCCGCGAGCCGGGTCGCCCGCGTCTCGTCGCGCGGCCCGGACGGGGTCGGGTCGAACGCCACCCAGCCGTGGTCCGGCACGTAGATCGACACCCACGCGTGGGCGTTCTGTCCCCGGACGACGTACTCGTCGTCGCCCACCCGCTGGCCCGGGGTGTAGCCGGTCTCGAAGCGCGTCGGGATCCCCTGCGACCGGAGCATCGCCGCCATCGTCGTCGCGAAGTACACGCAGTACCCGGCGTCCATCTCGAAGAGGAACGCGTCCGCCACGTCTCCCTCGGGCTCCTCGACGGTCAGCGTGTACTCGTACTCCGAGCGGAGGTACGCCTCGACCGCGGCCGCCTGGTCGTACGGCGACTCCGCGCCCGCGGCAGCGACGATCTCCTCTGTTCGGTCGCCGACCCGCCCGGGCGTGCTCTCGGGCAGCTGCGTGTACCGCTCCTCGATGGCCGTCGGGTAGTCGTCGCTGGCGTTCCGGAGCGCCGCGGGGTCTGCGTCGAGCACGCGGCTCCGGACGACCGCCCCGTCGCCCGGTTCGAGCGGCTCCGCGAGCCGGAGGCTCCCCCGCTCGTCGACCTCGACCGCGCCGCCGCCCAGAGCCGAGACCGGCTTCCACGGCGCCGGCAGCGCGGTCGACTCGGCCTCCGAGGTGATCCGCGTCTCGACGAGGTCGCTCGCGCCCGGCGGGCCCGACAGCGAGCCGTTGACCGCTGACCGCTCGCCGCTCCGCACCCACCCATCGCCGGTGTAGGTGTCGTACGCGCCGGTGTGCCAGTTCCGCTCGACCGGGCTCTCGATCGTGTACCGCACCTCCGGCGAGAGCCGCGTCGATCCGACGACCTCCAGCTCGTCGTCGCCGCTCAGGCTCGACTCTAACGTCGTCGTCCCGCGGTCGAGCCCCAGCGGGGCCGCCGCCCCCGCCGGGATCACGGTGACGGTCGCGCTCGCGACGACCATCGCGGTGACCACCACGGCGAACGTCCCCGCGTGGCCGCGGCGCCGGCTCGGCGTCGAGAGCGTCGCGAGGCCGACGGCGAGCGCCAGGCCGACGACCCCGGCGACCGCGGCTCCCGTCTCGGCGTCGCCGGTCAACACGAGGAAGCCGAGCGTCCCTCCCGCGACCGACGCGGCCGCGACGTGTCGCCCGCGCCCGGCGAAGTAGCCGACGAGGAACGTCGGCACCGGCGCCACCGCGAGCACCCAGACGTCCGCGAGCGCCAGCCGCAACACGGAGAGCCCGGTCGACAGCGCGAGGAGGTCCAAGGTGACGCTCCGCGCCGTGAACAGCGCTCGCCGGCTCTCGGGGATCGCGAGGACGTAGGCGGCGAGCCCCGCGGCGAGGAGGAGGCCGGCCAGCCACAGCGCGGTCCGCTCGCCGACGGCCCGCGCCAGCGCGACGCCGCCGAGGCCGGCGAGCGCGACGACGCCGGCGGTCCGTCCCGTCCCGCCGACGACGTTCGTTATTTGGAAGAACACGGCGAGGTACGCCGCGGTGACGACCGCGACGCCGACGACCGCCGGGTCGGCGAGCCGCCCGTCGCCGTCGGTCGGCTCGCCCGGTGAACGGGGTTCCCGGAGCGACGAACCGCGGCTCACGGCGACGCCACCTCCCCGGGGTCCGCCGCACTCTCGGCTCGGCGCGGGCCGTGGGCCCCGGTCGGCGTGCCCTCCTCCTCGGCCTCGCGGCGCAGGTCCGCGAAGGAGACCGCCCGGTCACCCGTGCGGAACCGGGCGCCGTCCGCCCCGGCGACGATCGTCACGTCGGCCTCGTCGTCGGCCACAGCTCCCGGGCCGGTCACCGCCGCCAGCTCCAGCACCTCTCGTCGACCGCGGCCGCCCGGTGCCGCCGAGACGCGACCGCCGGGGAGCCGCACGTCGACCGGGACCCCGTCGTCGAGCAGCGCCAGCGCGAGACTCACCGCCGCCCGGGCGAGCTCGTCGGCCGCGACCGCGCTCGCGGCCCGGTCGGTGTCGCCGTGGTCGATACCGGCGAACACCGGTCGTTCCTTCCCGCTGCCGACGTCTGTCCCGCCCGCGATCGTCACCCGGTTCCGCGCGGTCTCGGCCGCGAACTCCTTGACGACGATCTCGTCTCGCTTGGCGGTCGTCGCCCAGTGGACGTCGCGGACCGCGTCGCCACGGGTGTACTCGCGGAGCCGGTCGAACTCCTCCCGTTGCCGGCTCACGTCGACCGCGTCGGCCGCGTACAGCGCCCGCCGGAACCGCGTCGGCATCGGGTCGCGGGGCGGGTACACCGTCACGGCGTCGGTCTCGTCGACGACCAGTTCGCGCTCGAAGAGGCCGAACACGTCGGTCACGGTGAGGTCGATCGGTCCGAGGGTCCGCTCGCCGCGCTCGCGGTACGTCACGCGGTACGACACCGGCTCAGTGCCGACGGACGCTCGGATCGGCGCCGTCGGCCCGTCGAGCCCCTCGTCTACCCGGACAGACACGTCGGCGAGGAACGACGGGGAGGCGTCGCCGCCCCCGACCGCGTCGGGTCCGAACTCCAGGCGGACCTCCCGCGTCTCCCCGACGAATCCGTCGGCGGGCGCCACGTGGCGGACCGCGGGCACGTCGACCCGCAACACTTGGACGTAGCCGGCCGCGAGCGCGATGGCGACCGGGATCACGATCGCGTCTAAGGCGCGGCCGCCTGCTGCGAACGCGCTGGCGGCTGCGACGAGGCCGACGACGCCGGCGACGCGCCCTCGTCGGGTGAGCGCTGGCGTCATCGGCGCGAGGGGGGCGTCATGGGCGGGTCACTCCACGCGAATCCGGTCGAGTGCGTCGCTGACGACGTCCGCGCCGTCGGTCCCGCCCGACTCGGTCCGGACCCGATGCGAGAGCACCGTCGGCGCCTCGGTCTGAACGTCGTCCGGGATCACGTACCCGCGGCCGTCGAGCGCGGCGCGGGCCTGCGACGCGCGGATCAGCGCGAGGCTCCCGCGCGGGCTCGCCCCGAGCTTCGCGTTCCGCCGGGTGAACACCGCGAGCCGGGCCACGTACTCCCGGACCGCCTCCGAGGCCTCGACCTCGCCGACGACCCGGCGGGCCGCCCGCACGTCCGCGATCGTCGCGACCGGCTCGACCGAGTCGACCGGGTGGTCGCCGGTGAGCCGCCCGAGGATCGCGGCCTCCTCCTCGGTGTCCGGGTAGCCGAGCCGGATCTTCTTCGTGAACCGGTCGACCTCCGCGACCGGAAGCTCGTACGTCTGTCCCGGCTCCACGTCGTTCTGGGTCGCGATCACGCAGAACGGGTCCGGCAGCTCGCGGGTGGTCCCGTCGGTCGTCACCTGGTTCTCCTCCATCGCCTCCAAGAGCGCCGACTGCGTCTTCGGCGGGGCGCGGTTGATCTCGTCGCCCAGCACGACGTTCGCGAACACCGGACCGGGCTGGAAGTCGAACTCGTCGGTGCGGCGGTTGAACACGTTGACGCCGGTGACGTCGGAGGGAAGGAGGTCGGGGGTGAACTGGACGCGCTTGAACGAGCCGTCGATCGAGCGCGCGACCGACTTCGCGAGCGTCGTCTTCCCGACGCCCGGCACGTCCTCCACGAGCAGGTGGCCGCGCGCCAGCACGGTGACGAGGACGTGCTCGACCGCGCCTCGCTTGCCGACGATCACGTCCTCGACCTCCTCGACGATGCGGTCCGCGAGCGTGGCGACGTCCGCGGGGGTCTCCGGTCCGCTCCCCGCGCCGGCCCCGGTCGTCGCTCCCGCGGCCTCGGCGTCGCTCGATTCCGCGTCGGCCGACCCCGCGGGACCCGTCCCGACCGGCCCGGACTCTCCGGGGTCGGTCATGTCCGGCCGACCTCGTCCGGGTCGGGCTCCCGCCCCGAGGCGACCGTGCGAATGCTCCCCGTGGTCATCGATATACACCGGCTAAGGCGAGCAACGGCATATGCGTTCCGCCGCCCCCGATCCGCCGTCGCGGCCGATTTCGGCGTCTCGGCCGTCGATCGCCCGGACGCGCGGTTTCCGCACAGCGCTCCGCGATTCCCTTCGGTCCCCCGCGATTACGACTCCCTGACGTTCCGCCCGACGGGCTCGCCGAACGACGCCGCCCCCGTCGCCGGGTCGCGTTCGTAGACGACCTCGCCGCGGACGAGCGTCACCTCGGGGAAGACCCCGCGGAGCCCCTCGAATGGGGTCCACGCGGGGGCGCTGTGGAGCGCGGCGGCCTCGATCTCGCGGGGGTCGGCGATGTCGACGAGGACGAGGTCGGCGTCGCGCCCCGCCGCGACCCGCCCCTTCCGGTCGAGGCCGAATATCTCGGCCGGGTTCGCGGCGACCACGTTCCGGACGCGTTCGAGCGACAGTTCGCCCGTCCGCGCCGACTCTAGGAGCAGGGGGTACAGCGTCTCCACGCCCGGCACGCCGCTCGGCGCGTCGACGAGTCCCCGCCGCTTCTCCTCGACCGTGTGAGGCGCGTGGTCGGTCGCGACCACGTCGACGTCGCCCGCGGCGAGCCGGGCGAACAGTGCCTCGCGGCGCTCCTCCGACCGGAGGGGCGGGTTCATCCGCCCGAACGTGCCGAGCGACCGCGCCCGCTCGCGGGAGAGGTAGAGATGGTGCGGCGTCACCTCGCAGGTGACCAGTGCGGTGTCGGCGTCGCCCCCGTCCTCGTCGGCTCCAGACCCGCCCTCGCGGGCCTCCGTCACCGCGTCGACCGCCTCCGGCGTCGAGGTGTGCGCGACGTGGAGCTGGGCGTCGCGCTCCGCGGCCGTCGCGAGCGCGCGCTCGACCGCGGCGACCTCGGCGTCGGCCGTCCGATAGGCGGACCACGCGTTGGCGGTCGCGGCCGTGCCGACCCCGCCGAGGTCGCCGTTGAGCGCGCCGTCGTCGAACAGCGTCGCGTCCTCGGCGTGGACCGTGACCGGCACGTCGCGGGCGCTCGCCTCGTCGAGCGCGTCGGCGAACAGGTCGGCGTCGATCCCCATGTCGCCGGTCGAGTCCGCGAGGAACACCTCGCCGAGCGCGAAGAGGCGCCGATCGAACAGCTCCTCGGGGTCCCAGTCGGGGGTCACGCCGCCGCTGATCCCGTAGTCGACGAGCGAGTCGGCCGCGAGCGCGGCCTTCTCGTCGAACGCCGCGCCGTCGACCGTCGGGGGCGAGGTGTTCGGCTGGTCGACGACGGTCGTGACCCCGCCGGCGGCCGCGCTCTCGGACCCGGAGGTCCACGTCTCCTTGTGCCCCCCGCCGGGCTCCCGGAAGTGGACGTGGACATCGACAGCGCCCGGCAGGAGGTGCCTCCCGCGGGCTTCGAGGACGCGCTCGCCGCCGTCGGCGCCGAGCCCCTCGGCGACCGCGTCGATCCGTCCGTCGTCGCCGATACGCACGTCTCGCACCCGGCCGTCGGCCAGCGTCGCGCCCGTGATGAGCATCGTTGTCGGCCGGTCGCGGCGAGCGGGATAAACGCTGGTGGTTCCGGGCGGGCGCCGGCCGACCGCGACGGCGACGCCTCGCAGGTCACCACAAGAGGTTTGCCGCCCGCGGCGGCTCGTCTCGCGCATGGTCTCGCCCGTCCCCGCTCCGTCGGTTCCGCTCTCCCTCGCTCTCGCGGTCGTCGATTCGGTCGTCGGCTGGCTGTGGACGCTCGCGCTGCTGGGCTTCCCCGGGCTCGTCGCCGCGGGACTGTGCGCGCCGTTCCTCGCGGCGTCGCGCCTCCGGGCGCTGTTCGAGGCGCTTCCCCCGGCGGGGCGGGTCCTCCCCTCGTACCTTGCGGTCGCGGTCGGGCTCTCCGTCCCGTACCTCGTCGGGGTCGGCCTCACGGTGGCGCGCGCCGGCGAGGCGGGGCCCGCGTGGAGTTCGGGGTTCCTCTCAACGGCGCTTCTCGGCGGCGTCCTCGTCGGCCTCGTCGCCCCGGCGGCCGCGGTCGCCGTGCTGCCGCGGTTCGAGGTCGACTGGGACCCGACGGGATACGGCGTCGGGACGTGGCTCCTCCTCGGCGCCGCCGGCCTCTGGTACGCGGTCGTCGCCGCCGTGCCGCTCGCCGCGCTCGCCGTCGGGATGGCGTTACCGGGCGGGTACTGACGGCGACGCGCGAACCGGGCGACCCGACTCCGCGGGACCTCTCGATTCCATAACACTTTGTTGCCTCGCGTCGAGACTCCCCCGCGCATGCTCCCCGCACCATTCCGGCTGTTCTTCGTTGCCGTCCCCCTCCTCGTTAGCGCCGGCGCGCTGGCGATGGCGGCGTTCCCGCGAAAGATGACGAGCTGGCAGACCCGCTCGCCAGACGGATCGACGGGGCGGATCGAACCGAGCGACACGCGGATCCTGCTGATGCGCGTGATGGGCGTCGTCGTCGCCGCGCTCGCCCTCCTGATGGCGTTCGGTACGTTCTCGTTCATCCCCTGAGGCCCGCGGTTCCGCGCCCCGGCCCGAATCCTTGTCACGCGGTGACGACGCTCCGATACGGTTTTGGGTCGCCCCGCGGAACTCCCGACAAATGCTGTCTCGACAGTTCGTCCGGGAGAACCCCGAGGTCGTCCGCGAGGCGCTCGACAACAAGGGCGTCGACGTCGACCTCGACCGGATACTCGACGTCGACGAGGAGTGGCGGAAGCTGAAACAGCGCGGCGACGACCTGCGCCACGAGCGCAACGAGGTCTCCTCGACGATCGGCGAGCTGAAAGCCGCCGGCGAGGAGGAGGCGGCCCAGGAGGCGATCGAGCGCTCGCAGGAGCTCAAGTCGGAGCTCCAGGAGGTCGAGGCGCGCGCCGACGAACTGGAGCGCGAACTGGAGGCGTCGCTGCTCGAACTGCCCCAGATCCCCCAAGACTCCGTGCCGGTCGGCGCGGACGAGTCGGAGAACGTCGAGGTGCGCCGCGAGGGGTTCGACGACCACCGCGAGGTCCCCGCCGACGTGGAGCCGCACTACGACCTCGGTGAGGACCTCGAGATCCTCGACTTCGAGCGCGGCGCGAAGGTCGCCGGCGGCGGGTTCTACGTCGCGAAGGGCGACGGCGCGCGCCTCGAACACGCCCTGATCCAGTTCATGCTCGACGTCCACCGCGAGCAGGGGTACGAGGACGTGTTCCCGCCGATCCCCATCAACTCCGAGTCGATGCGCGGCACCGGGCAACTCCCGAAGTTCACCGAGGACGCCTACCGCGTCGAAGGGTCGAACGAGGACGACTACGACGACGACGACCTCTGGCTGCTCCCGACCGCCGAGGTGCCGGTCACGAACCTCCACCGCGACGAGATCCTCCTCGGCGAGGACCTCCCGCTGAAGTACCAGGCGTACACGCCCAACTTCCGACAGGAGGCGGGCGAACACGGCACCGAGACGCGCGGTATCGTCCGCGTCCACCAGTTCAACAAGGTGGAGATGGTGAACTTCGTCCGGCCTGAGGAGAGCGACGAGCGCTTCGAGGGGCTCGTCGACGAGGCCGAGGAGGTGCTCCGCCGCCTCGAACTGCCGTACCGTATCTTGGAGATGTGTACCGGTGACCTCGGGTTCACGCAGGCGAAAAAGTACGACGTCGAGGTGTGGGCCCCCGCGGACGACATGGACGAGGGCCCAGAGCAGGGAGGCCGCTGGCTGGAGGTCTCCTCGGTCTCCAACTTCGAGGATTTCCAGGCGCGCCGCGCCGGGATCCAGTACCGAGAGGAGCATCACGAGTCCGCGGAGTACCTCCACACCCTGAACGGCTCGGGGCTCGCGGTCCCGCGGATTGTCGTCGCGATCCTAGAGTACTACCAGAACGACGACGGCACCGTCACCGTCCCGGAGGCGCTCCGCCCGTACATGGGCGGCACCGAGGTCATCGACGGTCACGACGCGGTCGGCGAGTCGAAGCTGGGCGGGGAGTAGCCGGCGCCGTCCCCTCGGTCGCGGCCGCTACTTGTTCTCTAGGGCGTCGAGGATACACGCGGCGGCGATCACCGCCTCCTTCGGCACGCCGCTCGCGTCGTCGATGGTGACCGTGTAGGCGTCGCGCATCGAGAACTGCCCCGCGATGTCGCCGACGTGGCCGCCGTCGGCGTCGAATATCTCGTACTTGTTCGGGATCAGGTTCGCGGGGCCGACGAGGTGCCGGAGCGCGGACAGCACCTTGTTTTTCGACCGGATCGTCGCCAGCGCCTCGCCGGTGTCGGGGTCGCGAATCGTCCAGTTCTCGACGAGAAGCGAGAGGTCCTCGTCCAAGACGACGACCTCCTCGCCGGTGCCCGCGTCGGTGATCGCGTAGTTGCCCGCGACGTCCATGATGCCGCCGGCCTTCACCGAGAAGGCGTCCTCGCCGTCGGCCGTGACGAACGGGAACTCCTCTTTCAGCTTGAACATCTTCTGTTTCCCGCGCAGGACGACATCGCCGGCGCTGTCGGTGACGGCGTACTTGTTGCGGACCAGCGACTGCGTGACCTCGTATCGGTCGTCGCTGAGGTCCACCGTTGAGATGTCGTACGCGCTCGACTCGGCGGGGAACGTGGAGGGGTCGACCATGGGTGTCGACGCGCGTCACCGCCGGAAAAAGCTTCCTGCTCTCTCCGCGGCGCCCGCGGCCGGTCGGTAGCTCAAGCGATCGTCGTAGCCTCCGAGACCCCTTTTGAAACGGCGCACCGTCGTGACGGTAATGTCTCGACTCGCCCTCGTCGCGGTCGCGTGTCTCGTCGTCCTCGCCGGCTGCCTGTCGGGCGGCGCTCCGGGCTGCCCCGCGATAGGACCGGACGGCGAACGGGTCGACGATCCGGTGTGTCCCGACCAGCGGACGGGCGGGCTCTCGCTGTCCCTCGATCGGGACGGGGAGACCGTCCGCGTCGTCGCCACGAACGTGGGCGACGAGCCGGTCCCGATCAATCCGGACCGGTGGGTCGTCTTCCGGAACGCCGCCGACTCGGGGGCCCCCGAGTGGCGGGCGGCGGCGAACGCGCCGGCGGGAACGTACAACCTGACCGTGATCGAACTGGCCCCCGACGAGACGCGGACGTGGGCGCTCCGCTACGACCCGACCGCGTCGGACGCGTCCGACCGGCGCGACGCGGTGCTCGACCGGCCGGGCGAGTACGTCTTCTCGCTCGGGTCGAACAACAGGACCTACGTGATCCCCTTCGAGATCGAGGCGTGAACGGCGGCGCGCGCCGCTCAGACCGCCTCCTCGCTCTCCCGCTGTCGGTGGTGACGCCGGAGGACGCCGACCTTGTTCGCGACCGCGGCCGCCAGGTCCCGGAACGCCGCCGCGGCCTCGCCGTCGCCGTCGGAGACGATCGGCTCACCGTCGTCGCCTCCCGCGCGGACGGCCGGGTCCAGCGGCAGCGATCCGAGGTACGGGACGTCGACCGATTCGGCGAGCGTCCGCCCCCCGTCCTCGCCGAATATCTCGTGTCTGTCCCCGCAGCTCGGCCAGACGAACCCGCTCATGTTCTCGACGACGCCCAACACGTTCGTCCGGTACTCCCCGAACATCTGAACGCCTCGACGGGTGTCGCCCACGGCGACGGACTGCGGCGTCGTGACGACGACCGTCCCCGTCACGGGGAGGTTCTGAAGCACCGTCAACTGGACGTCGCCCGTCCCCGGCGGCAGGTCCACTACGAGGTAGTCGAGCTGCCCCCACGACACGTCCTCGAAGAGGTCGGTGAGCGTGTTCTGCGCGACCGGTCCGAGCTGACCGACCGGCAGCGCGAAGCGGTGCGCACCGCGCACTTCGCCGGGTTCTTCGAGTGGCCCCGCGAGCACACCGGAGAGGAGGTGGCGTCGATGATGGACATCTCGCAGACGACGTTCACGCAGCACCTCCGCGCGGCCGAAAACAAGCTGTTCGCCGCGCTGTTCGACGACACTGTGACGGTGTCGTGAACGGCCCGCGGAGCGGTGACTGGTCGGCCACGGGGCGGTGATCGGTCGGCCGCGAGACGGTCGGCTGCGGTATCCCTCAACTCCGGTGCCGGTCGGCTACGGCGTCAGTCGGTCGACCGAGACCCACTCCACGTCGGCGGCGCGGACCCAGTCCGCCGCGCGCGCGCCGCGTCCGCCGCCGCCGACCGACGTCACCGCGAACACCATCTCCTTGCGGACGCCGCCGGCGAGCCGCACGTCGAGCGAGAGCTCGCGCGGTGAGAACCGGTGGTCGGCCTCGACGACGCGCACCAGGTGTTCGGAGTGGGGCAGGTCCTCGACCGTCTCCACGTCGAGGTACGTCCGGAAGTCGGCGCCGAACTTGAAGCCGGTCTTCGGCACCGCGTCGGCACCGCGGAGGCGCTCGTACACCGCGAGCCGGCGGTCGAAGCGGTCCCCCTCCACCTCGCGGCCGCGGGCAACGATCCGGGCGGCGTCGTCGCCGGCAACACCCCCCTCGTCTCCGACCGACGTGGACAGCGCCAGCCGGCCGTCCGCGACCAGCGACGCGGCCTCGACGAGGGAGAGCTGGAGCGCGCCCTCGACGTCTGTGGCCCGTCCGGTGAGCGGGCGGCCGTAGAAGCCGCGCTCGTACAACCCCTCGGGGGCGTCCCAGACGACGACGCGGTCGGCGAGGAGGACGCCGCTCAGGTCGGCGGGGGGCTCGTAGTCGGTCGCGCCGTCGACCGCGCCGCCCTCGGCCGCGAAGTAGGTGATGTCGGACTCCTCGTCGACGACCGCGAGGGTGCGGCCCGCGAGCCCCGCGGCCGCGACGGACTCCCGCTCGCCGACGACCCGAATGGGGTACTTGACCTTGCCCGTGTCGGGCGTCTCGCCGCGCTCGTAGGCGACGAAGTCGACCGCGTCTCCCGGCGCGTCGCTCCCCCCGGGCCACGGCTCGCGGGCGGGCGAGAGGTAGAAGCCGCGGTCGCGGAGGTCTGAGTAGACGAGGAACCGCACCGCGAAGCGGTCGGCGGCGGCCGCGCTCGCGACGAAGAAGCGCTCGAAGCCGACGGGGTCGCCGCCCGACGCGCCCGCCGCGTCGCCCCCGAGTTCGATCCCGGAGAGGTCGCCGCGGAACAGGAGGTGGGCGGCCTCGACCCGCGAGAGCGCGATCTCGTTGCCGTCGAGCGGCCGCCCGTACCCCCGGGCGTCGTAGAAGCGCTGGCGGGCGTCCCCGCCCACGCGGACCGCGTCGCCCCGCAGGTGTCCCGTCGGTTGCATACCCGTCACGGCGGCCGGGCGAGGGAAGGGGGTTGCGGTCGGCGGTCGGGGCCGGTCACTCGTCTTGGATGAACTCGCCCGAGCAGTCGTACTCGATCAGCTCGAACCCGTTCGCGGCCACCACGCTCCCGTTGTAGGGGTCGGTCCGCTCGTACTGCTGGTGGATCGTGACGTTTTCCACGGCCGTCTCGCGGGTCCGGTTCCAGTCCTCACAGAGGTAGTTCGCGAGGTACGACCGGTGGTTCTCGTTGTCCGTCGACGCGACGTTGCCGAGGTACTTCCGCCAGCGCGCGCTCCGGTAGGTGGCCTCCGCGCGCGTCGGCCGGTCGAACTCCACGGGCGAGTCGCGCAACACGTCTCGCTCGGTCCCGTCGGCGAGGGTGCCGACCGTCACGAACCACCGGGCCGTGCGGGTGGGATCCGGTGCGAACATCCGCCAGTGTTGGTCCATCTCGACGGTTTCGAGGGCGTTTTCGGCCGGGTCTGGCGTCTCGGCGTAGCCGACCGCCTGGGCGCTCGAGAGGACGATCAGCACGAGGAAGACGTACGGCACGACCGTCGAGAGGAGCGGTCGTCCGCGTCCGACTCGCGCGCGGAGGCCGGCGAGGGCGCCGCTCGGCGTCGGTCGGGGTATCGACGCGTCGAGCGAGGCGAGCGACTCTCCGACGGACTCGAGGCGCGCGCGCCACCGTTCGAGGGCCGCCGGCGGGCCGAACCGATCCACGGCGCGCTCCGCGGCGTCCCAGACCGGGGTCTGGAAGAACGGCACGAAGCCGACGACGACGACGATGGGGAAGAGGCCGATCGGCATCGTGACCGCCATGCCGAGGTGCATCCCGACGAACAGCGAGGCGATCGCGGCGCGCGGGATCCCCGTGAGCAGGATCAGCAGCGGGGAGGCGAACAGGAGCGCGATCCACAGGACCGTGAGACCGCGGAGCAGGCCGGTGAACTCGGCGAGGTGGTTCCCCAGCAGGTAGGTGAAGTGGTCCGCCTGCATGATGTACGCGACCGCCTCGCCGTCCATCCAGAGGTCGCTCCCGCGCTTGTGGATGCCGTTCGTCACGTACATCAACAGCACCTGTATCAGGACCGCCATCGTGGCGACGGTCGCCACGGCGGACCCGGACGGCCCGGCTGTCGCGGACTCATCGCCGTCGTCCGCCCCGGGATCTCTCTCGGAGCCGCCCGCGCCAGCGGCGGCGTCCGCGTCGGTCCCCGCGCCTGCCCGCCTGAGGGCGTCGACCGACCAGCGGGCGCCGAGCGGGAGGAAGACGCTCCAGAAGAGCAGCATGCGGAGCAGGCTGTCGCCCGAGTTCAACACCATCGGGTTCCGGGCGTGGAGCGAGAGCAGCAGCAGCCACGAGGCGAGCGCCGCGAGCCGCGTCCGATAGCCGGCGAGCAGCGCGAGGGCGAACGCACCCGCGAGCGCGAACAGCAGGGCCACGGCCCACGGCTCACCGACGAGCGCGTGGACGGAGTACACCTCCCCGTAGTCGGCGAACAGCGCGCTCCGCGGGAGCACGCCGTCGTCCGTGTAGAAGGCGGACAGCGAGCGCGACCGCCGGATCAGGTCGGCGATCACCAGCGCACCGAGGCCGATCCGGAAGGCGGCGAGCGCGCGCAGGTCCACCGAACACCGCGCGGCGAGCGCCGCCGAAAGCCGTCGCACGACGGTCCGGAACCGCGATCGGGCGGTCGCGACGGAGGAACTTCGAGCCATGATGTCGGACTCCAACTTGTTGGAGAGGCCGAGGGACCTGTATAAGTTTTCCGTGCGCGGGACGGACCGCGTCCGCCTCGGCGCCCGCCGGGGTACCCGGCAACCGGTATCCCCCTTCTGCGCTCGCCGCAATCTTCCGCTCCGCCGCCACCGCAACCCCGGCTCCGGGTCCACCGCAATCCTGAACTGCGGCGGCGACGTAGGTTCGCGAGTGATGGACGGGGATATCCCCGACGATGAGGCCGTCATTCTCTTCGACGGCGTCTGTAACCTCTGTAGCGGGTTCGTACAGTTCGTCGTCCCCCGCGACGCGGAGGGGAAGTACCGCTTCGCCTCGCTCCAGTCCGACGTGGGACAGGCGCTGCTGGCCGAACACGACCTTGCGAGCGACGACCTCGACTCGGTCGTCCTGATCGAGGACGGCGAGAGCTACGTGAAGTCGTCGGCGATCATCGAGATCGCGTCGGGGCTCGGCGGCCGCTACCGGCTGCTCTCGCCGTTCCGCTACGTCCCGAAGTCGGTCCGCGACCGAGTCTACGACTTCGTCGCCGACAACCGATACCGGTGGTTCGGGAAGAAGGACCGGTGTATGATGCCCACCGGCGACGTGGAGTCGCGGTTCATCGAGTGAGCGAGGCGTTACCCCCGGCTCGCTCACTTCGCGTCGCGCCGATCACTCCGCGTCGCGCCGCTCGTAGGTGACGAACGCGAGGTCGTCGTCGGTCTCGCGGGCGCGCTCGACCCACGTCTCCCGGTCCCAGTCCGGAAACCGCGTGTCGCCGTCGGGGCGCTCGGGGATCTCAGTGATCTCCATCCGGTCGGCGCGGTCGAGGTACGCCTCGTACACCGTCGCGCCGCCGATGACGTACACGTCGTCGACGCCGCGGTCGGCGGCGTCCGCTCTCGCCCGCGCGAGCGCCGACTCGACGTCGTGCGCGACGACCGCGCCGTCGGGGAAGTCGTCGTCGTCGACGGGGCGGGTCGTCAACACGACGCTCGTCCGCTCGGGGAGCGGGCCGCCGACGCGCTCGGCGATGCGTTCGTACGTCTTCCGACCGACGATCACCGGGTGGCCGGTCGTGAGGCGCTTGAACCGCGCCAGGTCCGCTGGGTAGTGCCACGGCATCGCGTCGCCGTCGCCGATCACGCGGTTCTCGGCGACGGCGGCGACGAGGACGAGGTCCGGGTTCGAATCCATGCCCGCCATCACTCCGCGACCGCGAACGAGATACCGTCCGCGGAGTCGTAGTCGACGACCTCGACGTCCTCGTAGGTCAGCTCGTCCAGCGGCTTGTCCGCGATCTCGATCCGCGGGCGGTCGCGGGGCGTCCGCGACAGCTGTTCGAGCAGGCCGGGCACGTGGTCGTACCCCTCCTGCCCGTTCGGCTCGTCGGGGGCGGTGCGCTCGACCCAGCTTTTCACGTCGAGGTAGTCCTCCTTGCTCTCGACGTTCGCGAGCCGCTCCTGGACGTAGCGGAGATTGTTCGCGTACCACTTCCCGCGTTCGCCGCGGCCGCAGTAGACGTGCGCGTCGACGACCGTGTGGCCGAACTCTCCGACCTCGAAGCCGGTCCGCTGCGCGAGCGCGTTCGCAAGCAGCGCGTACGCCGCGATGTTGAACGGGACGCCGAGCGCGATGTCGCCCGACCGCTGCGTCAGGTGGAGGTTGAGCCGGCCGTCTTGGACGTTCACCACGAAGGTGTAGTGGCAGGGCGGTAGCGTCGAGACGGCGGCGTTCGCCGGGTGCCACGCGTTCACGACCATCCGGCGGGAGTGGGGGTTCTCTTCGAGCGTGTCGAGGACGTACTGAATCTGGTCGAACGTGCGCCGCCGCGTCCCGTCGTCGTCCTCCTCCACGGTGACCCAGCGGTCCGCGTCGTCGGGCCACGTCTCGCCGGGGAGTTCGGCCGCCGCCTCCGGGACGGGGTACCGCCGCCAGAACCGACCGTATGCGGTGTCGAGCTTCCCCTCCTCGTCGGCCCACGCGTCCCAGATCTTCGTCTCCTCGCGGAGGTTCCGGATGTGCTCCTCGCCGGAGAGGTACCACAGCACCTCGTGGATGAGCGAGTTCCACCGGTAGCCGTCCATCTTCTTCGTCGTCAGGAGGGGGAACCCCTCCGCGAGGTCGACGGTGTACTGCCCGCTGAACGTCGCGATGGTGTCGACGCCGGTCCGGTTCGGCTTGTACGTGCCCGTCGAGAGCGCGTCGTCGACGAGATCGAGGTACTGTTGCATGGTGGGGTGGACGCGCCGGGACGGCCGTCGCCGGCGCGGGCTGATATCGGATGAAACGGGGCGGGGAACCTAATAACGTTGATCGAACCCGCCGCAGTCACCGGTACCGCTCGGGGACGTACGGGTCCAACACCGCCGGCAGCAGCGGGAAGAACACTGCGGCGGCGTCCGCGAGACGCCGGCGAAGGACCGCGTACACGGCGGCGACGATCACCGTGGCGACGACGAGCCGTCGGAGCGGCCCGTCGAGCAGGAGGTACAGCGGCACCGACATTGCGACGGAGAGCGCGAGGTCCTCCACCGCGCCGTCGTAGCGGACGCCGCGGCGTGGCGGGATCCACCGATCCCGGTGGTGGTCGTACACCGCCTTGTCGGAGTTCCCCTCCCACGGGCGGAGCTCCAGCCCGCCGCCGTACATGTCGGTGACACTGTGGAACGCCGCCCCGAGGAGGAAGAACGCGGCGCCGACGGTGACGGGTGACGGCGCCAGCGCCGCCGCGAGCAGCGCCGGCACCGCGATCACCGGGTAGTACACCGGGTAGTGGAGCGTCCGCCGGTGACCGACGTACATGTCCAGATCCGGCGTGAGGCCGCCGAGAAAGCCGGCGACGAACCCGATCGGCGCCAGCTCCGGCCCCACGAGCGCCAGCGGGGTCGCGAGCAGCATCCCCGCCAGCACGTGGGTCGGGAGCATCATTGTGATCGTACTCAGGCGACAGAAATATATGAGTATGTCGCCCAGCCGTTTCCGTCGCCCGACCGTCTCGATCGCTCGACCGCGGCGCCGACCGTCGCGCTTCGCGCGGACGGTTTATATACGGGCGGTCAAACCGGGACGTATGCTCATGACACCGGGGCCGACCGCGGTCCCAGAGCCCGTGCGCGACGCGATGTCCCGCGAGCTGATACACCCCGACGTAGACCCGCGGTTCCGGGAGATATACGACCGGCTCACCGACCGGCTCGCGAGGGTCTACGGCGTCGACACCGACGCACCCGGAGGGGACGCCCGCGATGTCGTCGCCCTCGGCGGCGAGGGGATCCTCGGGCTGGAGGCGGCGGTCGCGTCGCTCGTCGAGCCCGGCACAGAGGTGCTGTGTCTGTCGAACGGGCTCTACGGCGAGGGGTTCGCCGACTTCGTGGAGTCGTACGGGGGGACCCCGACCCTGGTCGCCGCCGACCACGACGAGCCGCTCCCGGTCGACGCGCTCGACGAGGCGCTGGCGGGGGACGAGGCCGACTTCGACATCGCGACGATGGTCCACTGCGAAACGCCGACCGGCGCGCTCAACGACGTTACGGCGGCGCTCGACCGGATCGAGGCCGCAGACGCGGAGGTCCTCACGGTCGTCGACGCCGTCTCGTCGCTCGGCGGCGTCTCGGTCCCGACAGACCGGATCGACGTGTGCCTCGGGGCCTCACAGAAGTGCTTCAGCGCGCCGCCCGGGCTCGCGACCGCCGCGGTGAGCGAGCGCGCGTGGGCCGCGATGGAGGAGCGGGACCCGCACTCGCTGTACGCGAACTTCCTCCCGTTCCGCGACGTGAGCGACGGGTTCCCGTACACGCACCTGACGACCGAGGTCGTCGCGCTCGACGCGGCGCTCGGGCTGCTGCTGGACGAGGGCCTCGACGCGGTCCGAGAGCGACACGAGGCGGCCGCGGCCCGGTGCCGCGAGCGCGGTGCGGAGCTGGGGCTGGAGCCGGTTCCCGACCCGGAGCGCAGTTCGCCGACGGTGACCGCCTTCGAGGTCCCCGGTCGGGCCGAGGCGCTTCAGGAGCGGCTGCGCGAGGAGCACGACGTGATTCTCGCGACCGGACTGGGCGAAGACGCCGGAGACGTACTCCGCGTCGGCCACATGGGTCACAACGCGCGAGTCGAGCGCGTCGACGAGACGATGGACGCGCTGGCGGCGGTGTTATGAACGGGGGGTGAGACGAGCCCGCAAACCGCCGATATCTTCATCTCAGACGCGGCGGGCGATCCGGTTATGCCGTCGCCACGCGAGGAGATTCGGGAGCACGGCTGGACAGTCGAACACGTCCCCCACGAGAGGATCGCGAAGTACAACGCCTGTTACCGCGTCGAACTCGACGGGGAGCTGATCTACCCGCCAGCGGCCGACGACCTAGGCATCCCGAGGAACGAGGTCTGGATCTCCGAGAAGTGGTCGAGGTACGACCGGTTCATCCTGTATCATGAGCTCAGAGAGATCCTCCACCGGGCGAACGGCCACGACAAGTCCACGGCGCATCGGCTCGCCGAACGCGACGAACTGTCGCTGTGGCGGGACAACCCCCGCTGGCGGGTGATGAACGCCGAGTGGGACCAGGGACGGGCGCACCTCCCGTTCCCGCACGAGGGAGGCGGCCTCAGTCGGCGGACCGCCGCAGCAACAGCGCGATCCCGGTGAGCGACACCGACATCCCGAACAGGATCACGCCGAGGTAGCCGACCGCGATCGACCCGATGTCCTGAATGTGCGAGTGGTACTCGTCGGTCACGTGCGCGTACAGCAGGAGGGTGCCGACCGCGCTGAGCAGGAGACCGACCGCGTTCACTACCAGCCCGAGCTTCGCCATGTCACTCGTGTCGTCCACACTCCAGGTAAAAGTGAGCGGTGGAATGGAACGTCGCGGCCTCGCCGCCTCCGGAACGCCCTTGCCCCCGCCGCGATCAGTAGCGGACAGTATGAACCACCGCGAACTCGGCGATGTCGGCGAGGTCAGCGAGGTCGGCTACGGCGCGTGGGAGATCGGGAGCGACTGGGGCGAGGTCACGGAGGACGAGGCGGTCGCGGCGGTCGAGACTGCGCGCGACGCCGGGATCGACTTCTTCGACACCGCCGACGTGTACGGCGACGGTCGCTCTGAGCGGATCCTCGGCGAGACGCTCGCCGACGAGATCGCGGCCGGTGACGTGACCGTCGCGACCAAGGCCGGTCGCCGACTCGACCCCCACGAGCCCGACGGGTACACGGAGGCGAACCTCCGCCGGTTCGTCGACCGCTCGCGGGAGAACCTCGGCGTCGAGACGCTTGACTTGGTCCAACTCCACTGCCCGCCGACGGACGTGTACTACCGGCCGGAGACGTTCGACGCGCTCGCGACGCTCGAATCCGAAGGTCGGATCGACGCCTACGGCGTCAGCGTCGAGCGCGTCGAGGAGGGGCTGAAGGCGATCGAGTATCCCGGCGTCGAGAGCGTCCAGATCATCTTCAACCCGTTCCGGCAGCGGCCCGCGGAGCTGTTCCTCGACGAGGCCGCCGCGCGCGACGTGGGCGTGATCTGCCGGGTGCCCCTCGCCTCGGGGCTGCTGACGGGCACGCTCTCCCGCGACGACGAGTTCCCCGAGGACGACCACCGGAACTACAACCGCGACGGCGACGCCTTCGACGTGGGCGAGACGTTCGCCGGCGTCCCCTTCGAGGCGGGCCTCGACGCGGCCGACGCGCTCGACGAGCGCCTGCCGGACGACCGGCCGCTCTCGGAGTTTGCGCTGCGCTGGATCCTCGACCACGACGCCGTCTCGACCGCGATCCCGGGCTCGACGACCCCCGACCACATCCGGGCGAACGCGGCCGCGAGCGTGGCCGCCGCGCTCTCCGACGCCGAGCGCGAGGCCGCGGCGGCGGTGTACGACGAACACGTGCGCGAACACGTCCACCAGCGCTGGTAGGTCGCGGCCGCGGGACCGCGAGTCCGGTCGGGCCGGCCGCGAAACGCGTTCCTTTTTTTGCGCGACCGCGACCGGATCGGCAGAGACGACCGTGGAGAGCGAACGCGAGGCGGCGGCGACCGAGCCCGACGACGAACGCGAGGCGGCGGCGACCGAGCCCGACGACGAGCGCGAGCGCGGCGAGATCCCCGACGACGAGCGCGAGGCGTTAGAGACGATCGCGCACGGCGCTGTGCTCACCTCCGGCGGGGTCGCCGGCCAGCGCGCGCTAATCGTGGCGGCCGAGTTCGCGCTGACCCGCGGGCTCGGCCCGACCGCCTACGGCGTGTACGCGCTGGCGTGGCGGATCGCTCAGCTCTGCTCCCGGCTCGTGACGTTCGGCAGCGTCCCCGCGATCCAGCGGTACCTCCCGGAGTACGCGGACGACGGGGGCCGGCAGGGCGCCGTCGCCGGTCTCGCGTACGCGACGACGATCGGGTTCGGGGTCGCGATCGCGGCCGGCGTCTGGCTCGCGGCGCCGGAGATAAACGCCCGCACCGTCACCGAGCCGGCGTTCACGGGAACGATGCGCGCGTTCGGCGGCCTCGTCGGGCTGCTCGGGGTCGTGATGGTCGCGTCCGCGCTCTTCCGCGCGGTGGGGTCCGCCCGCGGCGAGGTCCTGTTCAACAAGCTGTTGCGCCCGGGCGTCCGGCTGGTCGGCGCCGTCGGCGCGCTCGCGCTCGGCTACTCGGTCGTCGGCGTCGCCGGCGCCATCGTCGCCGCGACGGGACTGCTCGCCGCGGCCGCCGTCCCCCTCTCGGCGTCCGTCACCGGTGTTCGCCCGACGCTCCGCGGTGCTCGCGCGGAGGCGCGCCGCTTCTACGACCACGCCGCGCCCGTCGCGATGAGCAGCCTCGGGAAGGTGTTCCAGAACCGCGTCGACGTGCTGCTCGTCGGCGCGCTGCTGACGGCGACCGCGGCGGGCGTGTACAACGTCGTCCTCGTGGTGATCGCGGTCGCGTGGATCCCGCTCTTATCTTTCAACCAACTGCTCCCGCCGGTCGCCTCGGAGCTGTACGCGGACGACCGGACGGCGACGCTCAACGAGGTGTACGGCTCCGTCACGCGGCAGATCGTCACAGCCGTCGTCCCGATACTCGCCGCGCTCGTGGTGTACGGCCGGGAGATACTCGGCCTGTTCGGCGAGGCGTACGTCGCCGGGTACCTCCCGCTCGTCGTCTACCTCGGCGGCGTCTTCGTCGGGAGCGCGGTCGGCGCGACCGGTTGGCTGCTGATGATGACGGACCACCAGTACGCGCGGATGGCGCTCGACTGGCTGCTCGCGGTCCTCAACGTCGGCCTGACGTACGCGTTCGTCGTCCGCTACGGGCTCGTCGGCGCCGCGCTCGGCACGTCGCTCGCCATCGCGGTCCAGAACGGGATCCAGGTCGTCCTCCTCCGCCGCTTCGAGGGGCTGTGGCCGTTCGACCGGACGTTCCTCACCCCGCTCGCGGCCGGCGGCGTCGCGGCCGCCGCGATGTTCGCGGTCCGGGCGCTGCTGACCGGTCTCCCGGCGGTCCTCGCGGGGAGCGTGATCGGGCTCGCGGCGTACGCGGCCGCGCTCCGACTCCTCGGCGTGGACCCCCGCGACCGGTTCGTCGCGCGGCGGCTGGCGCGCCGGTACCGCGCCGCGATCGCGGAGCGGTTCGACCGCTGAGGATCCCCGCGCGCGGATCGCGACGATTTATTGGCCGACCGCGTCGTACCCACGGTATGCAAACGATCGACCGCGGGTCGGCGGGGTCGCCCCGCGTCGCGATCGTCGGCGGGATCCACGGCGACGAGCCCGCCGGCGTCCGGATAGTGGAGCGGTTCGCCGAGGAACTCCCACCCCTCGACCCGAACGACGACCGCGTGGAGTCCGACGGACTCGTCCGGCTGATACTCGCCAACGAACCGGCGATCGCGGCCGAGACGCGCTACACGGACGCGGACCTGAACCGGGCCTTCCCGGGCGACGCCGACAGCGACGAGTACGAGCGGGCGCTGGCGCCGCGGCTCGCCGCCGAGTTGGAGGAGTTCGACGCCGTGCTCGCGCTCCACACCTCCCACAGCGCCCCGCCGCCGTTCGCCATCTTCAGCGACCTCACGGAGTCCGTCCGCCGCACCGTCACCGGGCTCCCGGTCGACCACGTCGTCGACGCGAGCGGCCTGCGGTCGACGACGCTCGACTCCACGATCCCGCACACCGTCTCGATCGAGGTGGGCCGACAGGGGAGCGAGGCGGCCGTCGAGTTCGGCCACGAGGCGTGTCGAGCGTTCCTCCGCGTTCACGGCGCGATCGCGGACGAGCCGCCGACGTTCTCGGAGACGGTCGTGGTGAAAGGCGACGAGGAGGTGCCGAAGGGCGGCGGCGAGCCGCGCGTCCACTTCGCGAACTTCGAGGCGATCCCGGAGGGCGCCGTGTTCGCGGAGGACGACGTGTACACCCACCGCGTCGAGGAGCCGGGGCTGGTCCCGATCCTCGCGAGCGAGGAGGGGTACGACGACATCTTCGGCATGTACGGCCGCATCACGGGCGCGTTGAGGCCGCCGGGCGAGGGCGACCTGCGGGTGTACCCGCGCGACGACTCGGAGGGCACGGGAGAAAGCGACGGAGCGCGGAACGGCGCGGACCGGTAAGAACGGTCGGACTGCGTGTTAGCCGGAGCTCACTTCGCGGTCGGCGTGATGTCGCCGACCGCGTCCATCACCTGAACCGCCGCGCTGGCGGCGAGGCCGCGGGCGACCTCGTCGGTGTCGGACTCGGCGATGCCGGCGTCTAAGTCCTCCGGGTCGGGGGTGAACCCGGCCGAGACGGGATGGCCGGCCGGAGGGTTGACGGCGACCGTCGCCTGCGGACCGTTCGCGCCGACGGACAGCTCGGAGCCGACGGCGTAGCTGTCGGGCAGATACGATTCCGTGCGCGATACGATTCCGGCGCCCGCGCCCCCGAGCTGCCGGTCCCTGTCCCCCCGAGCGCCCGCCGGCCGCGCCCAGCCAGGCCGCCGCCCCCCCCGTGCCCCGGCCTCCCG
>NZ_NEWJ01000069.1:0-14666 GCF_002135045.1 Halorubrum sp. SD683 | reverse complement strand
CGTCGACGTGGTCCGCGAGCGTGTTCACGTACACCGAGGCCCCGGTGTCGGTCGAGAAGTAGACGGGGACGCCCGACTCGCGGAGTTCGCGCACCGCGTTGAACACGGCGATCGTCTCGGGCTGCCAGTACACCCATCCCGCGGGGCCGGTCATCGTCGTGGCCGTCAGGGACAGCGAGTCGTGCTCCGCCGTCTCGAAGATCCGGTCGAAGTCGCCCGTGCGGAGCGCGTCGGTCATCTCGACTAGCTGGTCTTGGACGTGCGCGGTCCGCGCCTGCATCATGTGGCTCGCGGCGGCCTCGCGGTGGGCCTCCTCCGTCTCCTTGTACGCGGGGACGTGTGCGGCGACGATTCGGAGGTCCTCCTCGGGGTCGAAGCCGTCCTCGCTCACCCCCACGTCGAGCCGGGAGGAGCGACAGTCCTCGTCGTTGAGCCCGGCGTCGAGCCGCGAGTACGCGCCCGTCACCGAGCGGGCGGCAGAGGAGGAGCCGCGGCGGGCGACCGTCGAGACCTCCGGGAGAGACATGTCGAGGCCCGCGGCCTCCACGAGGGCGAGTGCGGCGGCCGCGAAGCCCGACGAGGAGGAGCCGAACCCGATGTTCGACGGGAAGGAGTTCTCGCTCTCCAGTCGGACGGCGGCGTCGACGCCGGCCAGGTCGCGGACGTGGTCGACGACCATGTCGATGCGCTCGGCCGCGCGGCCGTCGACCGCCTCGCCGCCGATGACGTACGCGTCCTCGCTCGCGTCCGGCTGCCACTCGACGGTGGTCGTCGTGGCGGTCGGCGCGGTACAGAGGCTGATGCTGTCGTGGTACGGGAGCCGCAGTTCCTCGTCGCGCATCCCGTGATACTTGACGAGCCCCTGAATCGGGTGGGCTCGCGCGGTGGCCTTGCCGGTCATGTCTCGGGAAGCGTCCGGCGGGGGATTAGTCGTTGCGATAGGTGGGAGGCGGTGCGCGACCGTTGTCGGAACAAGATATTACTGAGATGCGACGCAGGGCCCGACATGGTCCGCCGCGACGCGCTCCTCCGCCGGCCGCGAGCGAAGCCGTACGCCCTCGCCGCCGTCACGGCGGGAGTGGTGTTCCTCGAAGCCGTGACTCGGTCCCGCCAGTACGCGATACGGGAGGGACAGCCGGTGACCGCCCGAACGCCGCTCGACTTCGTGGTCGACGTCGCCGGAACCTACCTCGTGGTGCCGGGGCTTCTGTTCGTCGCGTTCTACGCGCTTATCGCTCCCGGCTCGCGGATTCCACTGACCGGCCGGTCGCTACTCGCGCTCTTCGCGGGCGCGCTCATCGGCGGGCTCGCGGGACAGTACGTCGGAGTCGCTCCCCACTCGCTCAGGACCCTGCTGTGGTCGGGGACCTTCGCGGCCGACCCGCAGATCCTGCGCCTGTGGGTCGACGTGTTCGGATCGATCGGTCGCGACTTCCTCGTCGCCGTCGGCGTGTTAGTCGTGGCGCGGACCGTTCGGGACAGGCGGAACGAGCGCTCGGACGCCGCCGCGTAGCGACCGAGCGCTCGCTTCCGTCCCCGCGCCGGCGACGGGATAGAGGGAACCCTTTTTGACCGGTCGGCGGGTACTCCGCGCCATGACAGAGTACACCGTCGAGTTCGTCGGCACCGACGAGACGATCGAGGTGGCCGACACGGAGACGATCCTCAGCGCCTGCTTCGAGGAGGGGATCGCTCAGGAGTACTCCTGCCGCGTCGGGATGTGTCTCGCCTGCTCCGCCGAGATCGTCGAGGGCGAGGTGACACAGCCCGCGGCTCGCGGCCTCTCCGACGAGGAAGCCGAGCGGTACGCGCTCACCTGTATGGCCCGCCCGCAGTCCGATCTGAAGCTCGACCGCGGGAAGTACCCGCCGAGCATCGAGGACGACGCGGCGACCGCAGCGGGCGACGGCGCGGCCGCGGACGACGACTGAACTACCTCATCATCTCCGGTCCTACTCGGCACGCTCGAACCGGTGTCTGACCACGTCGGCGTCGTCGTCCCACTCGAAGTTCCCGCCGTGGGCGCGGACCATTCGCTCCTTGTACGCCGACAGCGACGGCGACCCCTCGCGCTTCGCGTCCTCGTCGGTCATGTCGCCGAGCGTGCGCTCGGTCACCTCGACCAGTTCGAAGGCGACGCCGTCGATCTCGAAGGTGTCGCCCTCTTCGCCGTATCGGTTCCCGCGGTGGAGCTGCGTCACCTCGCCGTCGAGGGCCGCCTGCTTCACGCGGTCGTTCGGGAGCAGGTCGGCCGGGTCGTTGTCTGCCATGCGATCCGCTTCGGTCCGCGGCGGCTTATGTACGGCGGCGAGGGGTCGGCACGGCGGCGAGTCTTCGACTCTGTCGCGCCGATCCCGGACCGGTTCGGGGCGCGTTGCGGATATCGAAACGGCGACCCGAGCGGGTACGCACGTCCGTGAACACCCGCGCTGCGCCCCGAGCCGAGGGATTCAAGATACTGCCGACACCCATCTCTGACGATGCGACAGGACCACCTCATCACCGCGACCCAGCTCTCGCGGGATGACATCGAGGCCGTACTCGACCGGGCCCGGGCGGTCGCCGACGACCCCGCCGCCTACGCGGACCGGCACGCCGGCCGCGTGCTCGCGCTCTGCTTCTTCGAGCCGAGCACGCGGACCCGGATGAGCTTCGACAGCGCGGCCAAGCGCCTCGGGATGAACACCATCGACATGGGCGACGTCGACTCCTCGTCCGTCTCGAAGGGGGAGTCGCTGTCCGACACCGTCCGCGTCATCGAGGGGTACGCGGACGCCCTCGTCCTCCGCCACCCCAGCGAGGGTGCCGCGACGCTCGCCGGGGAGCGCGTCGACGTGCCGGTCGTCAACGCGGGCGACGGCGCCGGACAACACCCCTCCCAGACGCTCCTCGACCTCCACACGATCCGCGAGGACCACGGGCTCGACGACCTCACGATCGGGGTCATGGGCGACCTGAAGTACGGCCGGACGGTCCACTCGCTTGCGGCCGCGCTGACGGAGTTCGACGCCAACCAGCACTTCATCAGCCCCGAGTCGCTGCGGCTCCCGCGCTCCGTGCGCTTCGACCTCCACGAGACGGGCGCGCAGATCCGCGAACACGACGATCTCGAACCCGTCCTCGACGAGCTCGACGTGCTGTACGTCACCCGGATCCAGAAGGAACGGTTCCCGGACGAGAACGAGTACCACCGCGTCGCGGGCGAGTACCAGATCGATGCCGAGACGCTGGCGGACGCCCCCGACGACCTCACCGTGATGCATCCGCTCCCGCGCGTCGACGAGATCGCGCCCGACGTCGACGAGACCGACCACGCCCGCTACTTCGAGCAGGCGCACAACGGGATCCCGGTGCGGATGGCGCTGCTCGACACCCTGTTGGAGAACGCGAACCCCGACGGCGACGAGGGGACGGAGGTGGGTCGATGAGCGATCACGAGCTGCGCGTCTCGAAGATCCGCGACGGCACCGTTATCGACCACGTCGAGGGGGGCCAGGCGCTGAACGTCCTCGCAATCTTAGGCATCGACGGCTCCGAGGGGTTGGGCGTCTCCGTCGGGATGAACGTCCCCTCCGACCGGCTCGGTCGCAAGGACATCGTGAAGGTCGAGGACCGGGAGCTGTCGCAGTCGGAGGTCGACGTGCTCTCGCTCATCGCGCCCGAGGCGACGATCAACATCGTCCGCGACTTCGAGGTCGTCGAGAAGAACCGGGTCACCCGTCCCGACGGCGTCACCGGCGTGCTCTCCTGTCCGAACCGCAACTGTATCACCAACGCCGGCGAGCCGGTCGAGACGCGGTTCGACGTGGTCGCCGACGGCGTGCGCTGCGACTACTGCGCGACGATCCTGCGGTCCGACATCGCCGATCACATCGACGTCTGAGGCGGCCGGCGCCGCGGGTCGCTCCGCTCGGGGCAGCCTGCTTTCGGTCCGTTCTACTCGGGGCGACCTGTCATGTTCCGACCTATTCGGGGCGACCTGTCATGTTCCGACCTATTCGGGGCGACCTGTCTTGTTCCGACCTATTCGGGGCGACCTGTTCTCGGTCCGGTAGGTTTTACCGCCCACCGTTCCAACTAGCAGGTATGAGCAAGAAAGCCAAGCTCGTCCTCGTCCTGTCGCTCGTCGCGCTCGCGTACTTCCTGTTCGCCGGCGACAAACAGCCGGTCGAAGTGGAGTAACCGCGAGACACCGCGCTCGCGCTCTCCGCTCGACGCCGCGCTCGTCACACCACTCGCCGCACGGCACGCCGAATTAGACTCCGCGTCGACTCGCCTCCCCGATCGACCACCCCGATACCGTCCGCTTTTACCGACCAGTCACGTATGCGACTCCATGTACGGGGTCGTCACGCGCAACGCCGACGAGGTCGCGATGGAGCCGTTCGACCTCGGCTTCTACGAGGTGAAAGACGTCACGGGGCGGGCGGCCGAGCCCCTGCCGGACGCCGTGAACATGGTGTCGTGCTTCGGCGACAACGCGGCCGCGAGCGAGGACGACGACCTCGTCCCGGTCGACGAGCGCGGCGAGCCGGCGACCCGCGACCGCGACTACTTCGACTGGGCGTACATCTGCCCGACACACCCGGAGTACCGCGAGGGACTCTTGGAGATCATCGCGGACTGCGCCGCCGAGAACGAGGACGTGCGCCTCGACGACGTGGGGTTCCCTCGCGAGGGGTTCTGTCACTGCGACCGCTGTGAGCGTCTGTTCGCCGAGAGCGACCGCGAGGAGTTCGCCGACTGGCGCGCGGACGTGATAACCGACTTCGTCGCCGAGGCGGCCGATCTGGTCCCCAGCCGACTCCTGCTGACGCTGTACCCCGACCCGTACCCCGACCACCTCTACGAGCGGGCCGGCCTCGACGTCGACCGCCTCGCCGCCCACGTCGACGAGTTCGTCGTCCCGCTGTACGACACCGAGTACGCGACGACCTACTGGCTGGAGACCATCGCGCGGGGGTTCCGTTCGATGCTCGGCGGCGACTACTCCCTCCACGGCGCGCCGCCGGAGACGCCGTTCTCGCTGGAACTGTACGCGGTCGAGGTCGACGTCGACGACCTGATCCACGCGACCGAGGTCGCCGAGACGTACGCGAAGGACGTGTTCTTCGGCTACGACGCGAACAACGCGGCCGCCGCGGTCCGTCGGAAGGACGCCGACTCGCGCGACGGCGAGGTCCACCGGCCGGAGTGACCGGGCGCGTCGGCCGTCCGCTTGCGACTCCGTGGACGAGGGTTTAAATACGCCCGCGGTCGACTGCTACTCGACCGGCCGCCGGCGCGCGACACAACCGGTCGTCTCGCGTTCGCGCGAGGCGGTCGCCTTTCAACGTCCGCGCCGTAGCGGCGGTCGTCCTACACCGATGAGCCGCCGGCTCGCCGCGCCGCCTCAGCGGTCGACTTCTCCCATGATCGTGTCGAGACTGCCGAGCGCGGCGATCAGGTCCGGTATCGACTCCCCCTCGGCCATCTCCGGCAGCGTCTGGAGGTTCGAGAACGAGGGCCCGCGGATCTTGAACCGGGCGGGCTTGTCGGTGCCGTCGGCGCGGATGTAGATGCCGAGTTCGCCCTTGGCGCCCTCGACGGCCCGGTAGATCTCCGTGTCGTCGGCCGGCCGGATCGTCCGCGGGACGTTCGCCTGAACGGTCCGCTCGTCCTCGGGCCAGTCTTCGAGCAGGTCGACGCACTGCTCGATGATCTTCGCGGACTCCTCGACTTCGCCCATCCGGACGAGCAGGCGACTGTAGTTGTCGCAGCCGTCTTCGGTCACCACATCCCAGTCGAGCTCGTCGTAGTAGCCGTACGGGTCGTCGCGGCGGAGGTCGTAGTCGACCCCCGAGCCGCGGACGACGGGGCCGGTCGCGCCGTAGCTCTTCGCGACCTCCGGCGGGAGGGTTCCCGTGTCCACTGTGCGGAGCTGGAGGATCTCGTTCCGGGTCAGGAGGTCGTGGTACTCCTCGATTCGGCGCGGGAGGCCGTCGAGGTACTCGCGGACGCTCCGCAGGAACTCCTCACGGGGTTCGGGGAGGTCCCACGCGACGCCGCCGAGCCGGAAGTAGTTGAACATCAGCCGCTGGCCCGTCAGGTCCTCGACGATGTCCTGAACCCGCTCGCGCTCCTGTATGGCGTACATGAACGTCGCCGTGAAGTCGCCGATCACGTCGAGCGCGTACGCGCCCATCGCCAGCATGTGCGAGAGGATCCGGCTGAACTCCGCGGCCATGGTGCGGACGACGTGCGCGTACTCTGGCACCTCGATGTCGGCGAGGTTCTCGGCGACCCGGGCGTACGCCCACTCGTTGAGCAGCCCCGCGCCGCCCCAGTCCCAGCGGTCGGGGTACGGCATGATCTGGTGACGGTACGTCCCGGACTGCGCCATCTGCTCCTCGCAGCGGTGGATGTAGCCGATGTCGGGCTCCACGCCGACGACCGTTTCGCCGTCGAGGGTGACCTGGAGGTGTAAGACGCCGTGGGTCGCGGGGTGGTGCGGCCCGATGTTGAGCAGCATGGTGTCGCTGCCGGTCGCGGTCGACGACCCGGGTTCGATCGGCTCGTTCTCGGAGAGGGCGGCGATCTGCGGCTGATCCTTATCGTAGTCCATCGACAGGGGGTGCCCCTGCCACGTCTCGGGGAGCAGGATCCGGCGGAGGTCCGGGTGGTCGTCGTACTCGATCCCGACGAGGTCGTACGCCTCGCGCTCGTGCCAGTCCGCGGTGCGGAACACGGACGCGGCGGACTCCGAGACCGGGTCCTCCTTGTCGGTGGGAACCACGACGCTGAGCTCCCGGGTCGGGTCGTCGTAGGAGCGCAGGTGGTAGATCGACTCGTACCGGTTCTCGTACTCCTGTGCCGTGACGCAGGCGAGGTGGTCGTACCCCGCCTCGTCTCGCAGCGTGGAGAGCGCCTCCTGAACCGCGTCGGGTCGGACCCTCGCCGCGGGGGCGTTCAGGTGGCTCTCACGCCCCGTGATCAGCCCGCGGACGGACGAAAACGCGTCCGCCGTCTCCTCGTCGTCGCGCTCGCGCAGCAGCTCTGTCGACATACCGGAAGAGACGCGAGCGCACGACCCGAGGCTTCTGCCGGCTCAGTACGGATATTTATAAAACCGCCGTCGTCATTGTCCGCCGTGAAGTACCTGCGCCTCGAACTCCGGTACCCGCCGGAACTCATGCATCCGATGCACCGACTGGTCGACGAGTCGGACGCCATCGGTCGGGACGTGCTCCTTCACGGCAGCCTCTTCGACGAGACCGCCGACACCTTCCTGTTCTACGTGGAAGGGGACATCGACGTGTACGTCGACGCGCTGCGGTCAGTCGACCGCATCCGGGAGTTCGAGGTCACCCGGATCGACGGGACGGGCTACTACGTCTTCCTCACGCAACGGCGCGACGCCGTCGACGACGCGATGTTCGGGTCGCTCCGGCGGACCGGCATCGTCGTGGTCCCGCCGATCGACTTCCGTCCGAGCGGCGTCGCGAGGCTGACGATCCTCGGGGATCACGAGCCGCTCCGGGAGGGCCTCGCCGCGCTCCCGGAGCGGATCGAAAGCGAGGTCCTCCGCATCGGCGAGTACGACTGGCGCCAGCACCTCTTCGACCCGGGACTGACCGACCGGCAGTTCGACGCGGTCGCGGCCGCCGTCGAGTGCGGCTACTACGAGTCCCCGCGCGCGGCGTCCGTCTCGGATGTCGCCGAGCGGATCGGCGCCTCGCCGAGCACCGCGTCCGAACACCTCAGGAAAGCCGAATCGGCCATGATGAACGCGTTCATGCGACTGCGCGACGTGGCCTGACAGCGGGTGGCTGACGGCGTTCTCGCCCGACGATGCGCCAGGCCGACGATGCGCCAGGCCGACGATGCGCCAGGCCGACGACGCGTCCGTCCGACGACGCGCCCGTTCGACGACGCGTCCGTCCGACGACGCGCCCGTTCGACGACGCGTCCGTTCGACGACGCGCCCGTTCGACGACGCGCCCGTTCGACGATTCTCCTCAGTGAACGGTCCGGTCGTCGCTCGTGTCGATCTCTTCTCTCGGGTCCGCGTTGCCGAACTCGGGCGTCGGCCCGTCGCCAGGCTCCGCCCAGCCGACCGCGTTCCGGAGCACCCGTCGGACGTCCTCGTCGTAGTAGATCGGGTACGTCTCGTGACCGGGCCGGAAGTAGAACACCCGCCCGTTCCCGCGGCGGTAACAGCAGCCGGAGCGGAACGTCTCGCCGCCCTCGAACCAGGAGGTGAAGACGAGCGTGTCCGGCGCCGGCACGTCGAACCGCTCGCCGTACATCTCCGTCTCGTCGAGTTCGATCGCCTCGCCGATCCCGTCCGCGATCGGGTGGCTCGGCTCGATCGCCCAGAGCCGTTCGCGCTCGGCGGCCTCACGCCACTTCAGCGAGCAGCTGGTCCCCATCAGCCGCCTGAATATCTTCGAGTAGTGGGCGGAGTGGAGGACGAGGAGGCCCATCCCGTCGAGGACGCGCTCGTGGACGCGGTCGACGACCGCGTCGCGCACCTCGTCGTGAGCGGCGTGGCCCCACCAGACGAGCACGTCGGTGTCGTCCAAGACCGCTTCAGTGAGCCCGTGCTCCGGTCCCTCATCGAGGGTCGCGGTGCGGACCTCGTGGCCCCCCTCGCGGAGCGCGTCGGCGACGACGGCGTGGATGCCGTCGGGGTACACCTCGGCGACTGCGTCGCTCTCGCGCTCGTGCCGGTACTCGTTCCAGACCGTGACGCGTGCCATGCTCGGGGTCGACGCCGCACCGACTTGAGCGGTCGGCCTCGCCCTGGCGCGCGGACTCGGCGATAGGCGCCCACCCGAAGGTACTTGCTCCGCGCGCGAGACCACGGAATATGGCTGGTCCCCGACAGTTGTACCGCCGGGCCGACGACTGGGCGCGCGGCCTCTCGCGGCTGCGCTACGCCCTCTTCACCGGCGCCGTGGTGACGGCGTCGGTGCTCGCGGTCGGCGTCGCTCTCGGGGCGTCGACGACGGTTCAGGCGGTCACGATGGGCGTCGTGATGGCCGCGCTCTACTACGCCGGCGACGTGAACGCGGAAGACGGTTGAGTCCGTGTCGCGGCCCCGAACGTCGGCTCAGGCCGTCGCTTCGACGTCCGCGAGCCGGTCCGCGAGGTACTCAGCGATGGAGACGGCCTCCTCCTCGACGAACCGCGCGACCTCCTCGCCCTCGGGCGACTCGACGACGACGGTGGGGATAAGCCCGATCTCGTACGCCTCGACGAGTTCGCCCTCCTTCCCGTCCGGGCCCTTCGTCACCGGGAACGACTCGATGCAGTCGTCCGGGACGCCGGCGGCGGCGAGCGCGGCACCGAACTCGGGGAGCTGTCGCTGGCAGTCGATACACCAGTCGCCGCCCCACACTTTGAACACGTAGTCGTCCGCCGCGAGCGCGTCGAGAACCGAGTCGTCGAACGCGTCCGCGTCGAGGTCGTCCGCGGGCGCGAGCGTTTCGAGAGTCATGGGGATCGATAGATCACAGAGGCACGTAAACGGCGCGTCGGTGGCAAGAGCACATTCGCTTCGGGTCCGTCGACGACACCTCGTCGAGTTCGCAGACACACCTGATTTCTGTCCTCGGCTACAGACCGACTGCTGATACCCCCGAAGCCCCAGCCGCGGGCGACATCGATTGCCGGAGTCCGCGGGGCCTTTGGGTCACGACCGCCTCGGTTCGAGTAATGGACAACGACATCCTGTCGACGCTCGGCTCGCCGCTGGTGCGGGTCGACGCGCCCGCGGGGACGACGGTCGCGGCGAAGGTCGAGTCCCGCAACCCGGGCGGCTCGGCGAAGGACCGCCCCGCGCTGTACATGGTCGAGGCCGCCGAGGAGGCGGGCGAGATCGAGCGGGGCGACCGCATCGTCGAGCCCACGTCGGGCAACACCGGCATCGGCCTCGCGATGGTCGGCGCGGCGCGCGACTACGACGTCACCCTCGTGATGCCCGAAGGGAAATCGATCGAGCGCCGCCGACTCATGCGGGCGTACGGCGCCACCGTCGAGCTCGTCGACGGCGACATCTCCGACGCGAAGGACCGCGCCGACGAGCTGGAGGCGGAGCCGAACACCGTCCAGCTCCGCCAGTTCGAGAACTCCGCCAACCCCCGCGCGCACTACGAGACGACCGGCCCGGAGATACTCGATCAGGTGGGCGACCGCACCGTCGACGCCCTGGTCGCCGGGGTCGGCACCGGCGGGACGATCACCGGGATCGGCCGCCGTCTCCGAGAGGCGTTCCCGGACGTCCGGATCGACGCCGTCGAGCCCGCGGACAACGCCGTCCTCTCGGGCGAGGAGCCGAGCGCCGACGACTTCCAGGGGATGGGGCCGGGCTTCGTCTCGCCGAACCTCGAGGTGGACCTGATCGACGAGGTCCACACGGTCGAACTCGGCGACGCCGAGACCGAGTGCCGCAGGCTCGCTCGCGAGGAGGGGATCCTCGTCGGCCAGTCGTCGGGCGCGTCGAACCTCGCGGCGAAGGTCGTCGCGGCCGAACTGCGCGAGAGCGGCGCGTTCGTCGGCGAGGAACCCCTCGTCGTCACCGTCTTCTGGGACAGCGGCGAGCGGTACTTGACGGCGGGGACCTTCGGCGAGTGACCGCGCCGCGGCGGTCGACCCCGGTGTTGATTAGCGTTCGGCGCCCAGATCGGGCGTGAACACGCGCGCCGAATCGGAGACGGAGCCGCCCGACCGCGACCCGGCCGACGGCGGTCCGACGGGGGGCTCGGACCGCCGCTTCGACGGACCGTGGCTCGCCGCGATAGCGGCGACCGTCGGAGCGTGGACGGTCCTGTACGCGGTCGACTGGGCGCTGCTGACGCCTGCGACCCCGGTTGGACCGGCCGTCGCCTTCGCGCACAGCTACCTGCTCGCGCCGCTGGCGACCGCAACGATCCTGCTCGACGCGCTCTCGCTCGCCGAGCGACGCGTCGCCGACCTGGGCGTCTTCAAGTGGATCTACGCGCTGGCCGCGCTCCCCGCGCCTCCGGTCGCCGCGCTCTACTACGCGCACCGCGAATGGCTGAAGCCGGACGACACGACGCTTCTCGGGGAGCCCTGATGCCGGCCGATCGGCGACCCGAATCGAACGATGCGGACGCGGGCCCCGGCGCGGTCACTGCGCTCGTGACGGCCCCCGAGGGCGGCGCCCCGCCGGTCCGTCGCGAGGCGGTCGAGGTCTGTCCCGACGGCGTGGAGGGGGACCGCTACCGCCGCGGCGACGGCCACTTCCAACTCGACGGCTGCGCGGTCACGCTCGTCGCCGGGGAGGCGCTGACCGCGGTCCGTGAGGCGACCGGCATCGACGTGCGCGACGGCCGTCACCGTCGCAACGTGGTCGTCGAGGGGTTCGGCGCGGAGATGGACTCGCTCCTCGGCGCGACCGTCGCGGTCGGCGACGCGCGCCTCCGGCCGACCCGACGCCGACCCCCGTGCGCACGCGTCGAGGAACTCGCCGGCGAAGACGGGCTAGCGTCGGCGCTCCGGAACCGCGGCGGCCTCTGCTGTGACGTGGTCGAACCGGGGTCCGTCGCCGTCGGCGATCCGGTGACGGTGCGGGAGGCCGACCCGCGGACCGCCGGCGCGGCGATCGCCGACCGGTTGCGGGAGCGATCGTCGAGCGGTCACGAGTAGCGACCCCGCCTCGTCGGGCATCGGACTGCCGCCGGAGATCGGCTGTGCGTGTGAATTACACCCGCGCTGCGGATTTTATACGCTCGAAGCCGGAGACGACGACATGTACCGAACCCGTCGCGCGGCGCTGGCCGGGATCGCGGCGGTCGGCGGGGCGTCCCTCACCGGCTGCCTCGGGGGCCGAGCGACGGACTCCGTCACCGGAGGCGCTGAGGACACGGGTGCCGGAGCTCCCCCGCCGACCGTCGACGCCGGCTATCACCTCGCGTACGAGGCCGACACCCTCGTCTCCGAGTCGCTCGACGGCGGCGTCGGCAAGGATGGGATCCCTTCCGTCGACGACCCCGCGTTTCGGCCGATCGCGGAGGCGGATATGGCTGGCAACGAGCCGGTGTTCGGCGTCGTCCGCGGCGGCGAGGCGAAGGCGTATCCACGTCGCATCCTCTCGCACCACGAGATCGTCAACGACGAGGTCGGCGGCGAGTCGGTCGCGATCACCTACTGCCCGCTCACCGGGACGGCACAGGGGTTCCGTCGCGGCGACACGACGTTCGGCGTGTCGGGCCGGCTCGTGAACTCGAACCTGATCATGTACGACCGCGCCACCGACAGCTGGTGGCCGCAGATGCTCGCCACCGGGGTCGACGGGTCGATGGCCGACGAGACCCTCGACGAGTTCCGCGTCGTGTGGACGACCGCCGGCGAGTGGGCGACGCGACATCCCGACGCTTCCCTCATGACCGAGGAGACCGGCTACGTCCGCCGCTACGACAGCGACCCGTACGGGAGCTACGCGCCGCTGAGCGGGTACTACGTGCGGGACGGGACCAGGTTTCCGCCGCTCGCGTCCCCCGAGGACGGCCACGCGAAGTCCGTCGTCATCGGGGCGCGGACCGCGACGGGCGCGGTCGCCTTCGACAAGACCACGCTGCTCTCGGAGCGAGTGCTGACCGGGACCGTCGGCGAGGGCGGCCCCGCCGTCATCGCCGTCGCCGACCCTGCCCTTTCGACGGGGTACGTCTACCGGAACCCCGACGAGGTCGCGGTCGAACCGGACGGCGACGAGTACCGAGTCGACGGTGAGGGCGGGTTCGAGGCCGCGGACCTGCCGCTCGAACGGCTCCTCGCGTTCGACGCGATGTGGTTCGCCTGGTACGGCTTCTACCCGGACACCGCGTTCGTCGGGGAGCACACGCGAGCGGGCTATGGAGGGTGAGACCGCCGCGCCGGCCGCGTCGCCGCGCGCGTGGCTCGCCGGACTCGTCCGCCGGACGGTGTTCGCCGTCCGCGCCGCCCTCGGTCGGCGCGACGGCCGGGCGACCGCGGGTGCCGTCACCGGCGCCTATCTCGTTGCCTACCACCTCGGACTCGGCCACCTCGGTCTGCGCGCCGGCGCGGTCGAGTCGGCCGGGACGCCGCGGTTCGACCTCGTCGTCGCCGCTGACCCGGTCGCGCTCGCGACCCGGCGCGTCGCGCCCTTCCAGTACGAGCCCGTGGCGCTGCTCTCCGCGGGACCGGTCGAGTACCTCTTCGCTCCCGTCAACGCCGCCCTCGGGCTCGCGCTCGCGGTGCTCGTCGGCGTCACGCTCGCCGTCTCGGTTGTCGTGTGGCGCGGCCCCTCGGCCTGTCGGATCGGCGCCGGCGCGGGGGTCGCCGCGGGCCTTCCGGGGATCCTCTCCGGGGTCGCCTGCTGCGGCCCCGCGTTCCTGGCGGTGATCGGCCTTCAGGCCTCGGCGGGACTGCTCGCCGCGTTCCGGTGGTTCATGCCGGCGTCCGTGGCCGGGCTCCTCCTCACGCTCCTGTGGGTCGGGGGCCGGGTCGACCCGGGGGCCGTGGGCTGACCTCGCCCGACCGGCTCACGGCCTGCTGGAACCGAAAGTGTTGACGGCCGACCGCCCCGATGAGTCGCCCGTGACTGTCGGATGAACTGGCGGTACCGCCACACGGTGTTGACGCTGTGTATGCTGGCGTTCTTCGTGACGTACTTCGCGCGGCTGGCGATCAGTCCAGTCGTCCCCCTCATCATCGACGACTTCGGTGTCTCGAACACGGCGGTCGGGGTGGCGCTCTCGGGGATGTGGTTCGCCTACGGCCTCTCGCAGTTCCCGAGCGGGATCCTCGCAGACCGGTTCGGCGAGCGTCGGGTGATCCTCGTCGCCGTCGGCGGCACGACCGCGATGAGCCTCGCGCTCGCCGTCGTACCGGTCTTCCCCGCGTTCGTGCTGGCGGCGGTGCTCCTCGGGCTCGTGGCGGGGCTCCACTACGCGGTGGCGACCACGCTGCTCTCGCGGACGTTCGACGACCTCGGCACCGCGGTCGGGATCCACTCGCTCGGCGGCCCGCTCGCCGGGCTCGTGGCGCCGGTCGCCGCGACGTGGGTCGGCGTCCGCTACGGCTGGCGGCCCGGGGTCGCGCTGGCCGCGGTCGTCGGGGTTCCCATCTTCCTCCTGTTCGCGCGGCGGGTCCGGCCGACCGAGCCGCGGCGCCCCGACCAGCCGATGGCGGAGCGGCTCCAGGTCGGCCCGCTGCTCGAACTGGTCGGGCGCCGTGAGGTGCTCGTCCCGCTCGTCGTCGCCACGCTCGGCACGTACGTCGCGCAGGGCGTCATCTCTTTCCTGCCGACGTTCCTCGTGGAGCTCCGGGGGTACGACCCCGCGTTCGCCGGCGGCGTCTTCTCGGCGTTCTTCGTCGTCCGCGCCGGCGCGCAGGTCGGGCTCGGCGGGCTCTCTGACCGGCTGGGCCGCGACGCGAGCATCGCCGCGGCCCTCCTCAGCGGCGCGCTCGGCCTCGGAGGGCTGGTGGCGCTCCCCGACCTCGTCCGGCTGCCGGTCCCGGTCGGGCTGCCGGCGCTGCCGACGGTCGGCGGGCTCGGGATCGTCGTGCTGCTCGCCGGGCTCGGGTCGAGCTTCTTCTCCGCCATCGACCCGCGATTCATGGACGCCCTCGGCGACGCGGAACGAGGCGCCGGGCTCGGCCTGATAAGGACCGTCCACCCGGTGCTCGGCTCGGCCGGC